>JABSPW010000155.1 GCA_013214285.1 Halioglobus sp.
TGCCAGTCGCCGTGTCGGTTACCGTGTTAACAAGTTCTGCAAAACGCTGCTGCTGATAGTCAGCGTCGCCAAAAAGCGTATTATTGATCATCAGACGCTTGACGTAGAAACCAACGGATAGTTCATCGGTCATGCCCATACCGCCGTGCAACTGTATAGCCTCCGCTGCCACCCGTCGACCTTCCCGGCCCGTTAGCGTCTTCAGGGCAAGCAAACTGCGACGCGCGTCGTCACTATGCTCCTGGGCCGCACAGACAGCCCTATACAGCAATGATTTCACTTTTTCACAGGCACCAAACATGTCGACAAGGCGGTGTTGCAATGCCTGAAACGTTCCAATTGCCACGTCAAACTGCTCACGTGTCTTACAATACTCGAGAGTCAGGGTATTGAGAGTTTCCATCGCACCGAGAGCATTCGCACAGATGGCCAGGCACGCGGCATCAACGACCGGCACCATAAGCAGATGACCGTCCCCAGGGCTGCCGATAATGGCCTCCGCCTGCACATTATTGAAAGAAATATTCGCCGCCTCTTGACCATCGGTCATGCGATAGGTGGTGCGGCTAACACCCGCGGCGTCCGCATCGACGAGCAAAAGGGTAATACCGGCGGCGTCGGCTTGGCCCCCGGCGCTGCGAGCGGCAACAATCAATTTGTCTGCGGCGCCACCGTTCAGTACGACAGTTTTTTCGCCGTTAATGACCCAATAGCCATCCTTTTCTTCGGCCCGTGTCGCGATGTCGGTTATCTCATAACGGCTTTGTCGCTCAAGATAGGCAAAGGCTCCATGCATAGTGCCACCGACAACACGCTCGATGTAATCATTGCGAATGTCTGAATCAGCCCCAGCTTGTAGCAGGCCGCCGAACAGCAAGACGGTTGGCAGGTAGGGTTCGGCCACAAGGCCTCGCCCGAACTCCTGCATGATGACCATCGTATCCACGGGGCCACCACCAAAACCGCCAAGTTCTTCTTTGAAAGGTATTGAAAGCCACCCAAGTTCGGCAAACTGTTGCCAGTGTGTCGCACTGAAGCCGTGTGCCTGCCCGACTGTCACATTGCGTTGATCGAAGTTGTAGTTCTCGGACACGAAACGCGCGATGCTGTCGCGAATCTGTCCCTGCTCTTCACTAAGATTAAAATTCATGAACTGCCTCCTACAAACCAAGCACATACTTTGCGGTTATATTTTTCTGAATCTCATTAGATCCGCCGTAGATAGAGGATGCCCTGCCGCGAAAATACAACTTCTGGATGGCATCCGCGTGGTCATGGCCCAGTTCTTCGGCGCTCAAATCGCCCTGCAAGGTGCCGCTATAATAGCCGGCAACATCCATGCGCAATTCCTGTATTGCCTGTTGAATTTCGGTACCTTGAAGTTTCAACAGAGAGGATTCCGGCCCAGGGTCCTTGCCTTCTGCAATAGCGGCCAGTGCACGCAGCTCCGTATATTCCAGGGCCATGAGGTCTATTTCAACATCGGTTAGCCGCTTGGCAAACAACGGGTTGTCGAGCAGCGGAATACCGCCATTAATTTCTCTGCGCGCCTCTTCGCGCAGTAGACTTAACGCACGTTTTGAGTCAGCCACCTCGGCAATAGATAGGCGCTCGTGGACCAACAATGATTTGGCATAGGTCCAGCCTTCACCTTCTTCGCCGATGCGGTTCGCCGCAGGCACTCTGACATTTTCGAAAAATACTTCATTGAGATGGTGAAAACCATCGATTGTATCGATAGGACGCACAGTAACCCCTGGGGAAGTCATATCGATGAGCAGGAACGTAATACCTTGCTGCTTACGGCCGGAGCTGTCCGTTCGGACCAGGCAAAAAATCCAGTCCGCATATTGCGCATAGGTTGTCCAGATTTTACTGCCATTAACCACATACACATCACCATCAAGCTCTGCTTTCGTTTTCAAGGAGGCGAGATCTGACCCGGCCCCCGGTTCTGAATAACCCTGGCACCACCAGTCTTCACTTCGCAGAATTCTCGGAAGAAATTTCGCTTTTTGCTCCTCAGTACCGTAAGCCAGAATCACCGAGGCTACCATGGTGACGCCGAATGCCACCGTCTCTGGCGCACCCGCAGCAGCGCGCTCAGAGTTATAGATGAAGCGTTGGGTTACTGTCCAATCCGTGCCCCCATGCTCGACCGGCCAGTGTGGCGCCATCCAGCCCTTTTTATACAATCGTCGTTGCCACTCCACCATACCTTCTTTCATAGTGGAAGTGCCCTGCACGCGTGTTTGTAGATCTTCGTCCCAGGCCTCCCTGAGGAACTGCCTGACTTCCTTTTGAAACGCTAGGTCCTGTTCGTTGAATCGTGTGTCCATCAGTGCACTCCTTCTTTCACGGCCGCAAGCGACTCGCTTTCCCGGGTTATGCCGGACGCGCAGGCATTCCCAATTGCATCGCTAGTGCACCCTGTATCGCGTTGTGCATCAGCTCTAAGACGCCCAAATGCACGCATTATAAATGTCGGTAGTTGCATTGCCAATGCAGACTACACCCAGCTTGCTCACTGTCGTGCAGCAAGTTGCCGCTGAATCTCCCGAGAAAATAGCCACAACCGGTCCTGACCCCACAGCGAGAGTAACTCTTTTCCTTGCTCACCCAGTAGTCGGAAACTCGGAACACCCCACAGGCCCGCGCTATACATGGTCTGGCGATTACTTTCGAGCAGATCTTCCCAGTCCATGTTAACCATAGCCGCGCGTGCTTGTTGCCAATCAAGACCCGCCATTTCAACAACCCTGCGCAAACCCCGATCACGATTAAGATTAACACCTCGAGCAAACGCACATTGAAGAAACGCACTAAACAGCTCAATGCCCCTGTTCTGCTCGCTAGCCCAAACGTAGAGCGCGTACCCTTTTCGAGCCGGATCTCCAATGGGATCATAGAAATTCCCAAAGGGTACCCCGGCGGCGCGAGCCTCCCGTGCCGTGTCCCAGAAAATATACACACCCTTTTGCCGCGTAGCGGGAACGCCACGCATTACCATAGGCAGCACAGGCCGAAGCACCAAATTGACGCCAGTATCACGTGCAAGTTGCACGGCACGATCAAAAGCAATGGCGGTGTAGGGGCTGCGCAAGGATGGATAAAACTCAAGAGTTAGACTACCGTTATCTTTTAAGGGGCCGGTTTCCACGGGAGGACGCGGCACCAACATCGGTGCACCGGGTTGTCGATCCGCGCCCAGGCTTGCGAGACGCTGCTCGAGATGATACAGCCGATCAACGCCCCAGTACCATTCATCTGCATAATAGAACATCGCACCTGAGTAATGGTTAAGCTCGTCCCTACGAGCGCTGCCAGCGACAATCCGGGCCTCTATAGTCGCCTGATCAGCGCAGCCCCATTCCGACCCCAGTTGCCGCAGTTTGACTTCGTCCCCAGACCACAGAGCATCTCCCACCGCAACGCTGCACTCGACAAATCTTTCCTCAACTTGCTGCGCCAAGATACTTCTCGCCAGATTCACAAGCTCGGCCGGCGGCGGCTCTTCGTGACGAGGAAATTCCAGACCGTATTCAGGGGCAGCGTGAAAGGCATCATAGCGGGACAACTGCAGAAGCAGCTCCGGTTCTGCAGAATTCTTGCCCTGAGGTCCAGGCACCAGGTGGCAGACCAGTTTAATCTGGTAACGCGCCGTCAACGCAGCCAAGACCTGCGCCGCTAGATGACTATAACCGTCCTCTACCTGGTGGAAGTACTCGACAGTGTGCCCTTGACCTAAACGGATTCGCTCCTCTTCCGCGTCGGCACGTTTACTTTTAAGTCTGCCTGCCGAAACAAGGCGGGTCATCAGTTTCGACGTAGCCCAGCGCATCGCCGCACTCGGATCCATAGTGGCAGCGCCACCCTGCTCGTTAAACTGTGAAGCCATAGGTTTGCTCCGGCTGGATTATAGGATATGGCTTACCCGCTTGGGATAATCGATTGCAATAACCGGGCTATTAGATCAATACTCGCTTTTTTGCTAAGGCTCTGGTGTTCCCGCAGGCGGTTCCAGTACTCGAAGGATGTGATCGCATCCACCATTTCTCGCTTTTCTGCTGTGAGCGGACCTAGTTCTGGAAGCCAATCGTCCAGGTCCTTCCGCAACTGCCTTTGCGTGCGCGCATACTGCTGCCGCAACAGGGGATAGCGCCATAGCAGTGCCTTGGTAGCCAACAAGTGCTTGCTAATAGCCTCATAAGCTAACGCCCGCTGTTCCACAGCATGTAACAAGCGCTCTTGTAATGTACCCTGTCGATCTCCGCCCGCGAACACGCCCTGATACTGGTCTCTGATCCGCGTATCTGCGGTGGCATAAAGGCTCTCCATGTCGGAAAAATGCCTGAATACCGAGCGAATGCCAACGCCGGCCCGCTTTGAGACCTCTTGTGCTGTAGGAATGAGCTCTCCCTCCTCCACCAGACTGAGCATGGCATCGATAATAGCCCGGCGGCTGCGCTCGCTGCGCAAGCGACGCCCGTCAGCGGCGTGTTCTGCTTCCTGCTTGGGCATAATTCCGTCTCACTCAGGGGTCGATTGCGAGCGACTCCTATTAATGACACCATATATGCCATTAGTTTGCAAGGCGCTCGCGTTGCGCAATACGAGCAAAACCCGCCAGCCGCTAAGAATGAAAAGGATAAGCCCATGCTGAAGTACGAACTGCACGATCGTATCGCTCTATTGTCAATTGACGACGGCAAAGCCAATGTCGTAGGGCATGCCCTTCTGGATGCCATTAATGCGGCCCTTGACCGGGCCGAAAACGAGGAGGCCGGAGCAGTCATCCTGCGCGGACGCGACGGAGTCTTTTCGGGTGGATTCGACCTGAAGGAATTTACCACGGCGGATGATGCGGGTTTCTCCATGGTTAAGCGGGGCATGCAACTCCTAATCAGACTATACGGCTATCCACTGCCCGTAGTAGCCATCGTCACTGGACATGCAGTCGCAATGGGAGCCTTCCTTGTTCTCACCTGCGATACCCGTATCGGCGCACGTGGCAGTTACAAGGTGACCCTGCCTGAAACTGCCCTGGGCATGGAGCTGCCTGCCACGATGATTGAGTTGAGCGCCTCGCGCATTTCGCCCCGCTTCATTACGCGAGCAATGATCCAAGCCGAGGTCTTTGACCCCGAACTTGCCGTCACGGCCGGCTTCTTCGACGAAGTCAGTGATTCTTCGTCAATAGATGAAAAAGGTTTCGACGAAGCGCTTAAACTCGCACAGTTGCCAGCGCAGCAATACGCCGGCAACAAGCTACTGGCCCGCAAACACGTTCTGGCCTCAATGCAGGAGGCCTACGATCAAATGACCGTCCGCTTCGAATAGCTCGAGATCCCTACCCAATAGCCGTTTCAGGCGGCGTTGGTAATACCATACAAGCGCTCCTGTATTATCTGTTCTGCATCGGAGACGATAGTGTCAACCAACTCTGCACATGTTGGAATGTCATCGATTAAACCACCGCACATTCCCACAGTCACCATACCAGCGTCGATGTTTCCGGTCGTCCAAGCAACGTCCTGATTTTTACCTGATACTAGTTCGTGCACCTGGCCGAAATCACCACCCGCCTTTTCGATTTCGACTACTTGCTCTGCCACGCTGTTCTTATAGACCCGCGCCGTGTTGCGAAAAGATCGAAATATCAGCGAGGTCTGGGTCTCATCCATCTCGACGATTTTCTGCTTGATGCCTTCGTGTATGGGCGCCTCCTGGGTGACCATGAAGCGCGTGCCCATATTAATACCCTCAGCCCCCAATGCCAGTGCGGCGGCCAACCCACGACCGTCGGCGAAGCCTCCTGAAGCGATGACCGGAACCGTCAGCTTCTTTGCCGCTGCAGGAATCAAAACGAGACAGGTGACATCTTCTTCGCCGGGATGACCGGCACACTCGAAGCCGTCAATACTGACCGCCGCGACGCCCAAACGCTCCGCCTTCAGCGCGTGACGAACGGCCACACACTTATGAATAACTTTAATTTCATGGGCGTTAAAAGCCTCCATGAAAGGCTCTGGGCTACGACCCGCTGTTTCGACAACCTTTACACCGCTCTTGCAAATAACATCCACGTAGTCATCGTAATTTATCTTCGTAGAGACCACTCCAACGGTAAGATTTACTGCAAAGGGCCTATCGGTCAGTGATTTACACTTCTCGATCTCTGCCTCGAGTAGTGCCGGAGTCGGCAAGGTTAGGGCCGTCATTACACCCAACGCTCCGGCATTGGAAGCAGCAGCAGCAAGCTCGGCAGTGCCTACCCGCATCATGCCGCCGCAGATGATAGGAGCGTCAATACCTAACATTTCGGTGAGTCGTGTTTTCATGTGTTGGTGCTCCTCAATAAAGCCATTTAAAGTCCCTGTATAATGTTATCGTTAAACCGAGAGAGGCCCTCCGCCGGATCCTTTCCAAGAGCAATCGCGGGTATGATCACCCTTGAAGCGCCGACGGACTCGAACATCTTGATGGCATCTATCCCGCCTTCCATATTCCACATACAGGAAATCTCTATCTCCGCAGCATCACGACCGACTGCATCACACGCGGCCTCCAGTGGTTCCAGTTTCGATGCCAACGCCTGTGGGTTGTCGACTGGGAGAAACCAGCCATCACCGAGGCGAGCGACACGCTCATATACCTTACCTTTTGTGCCTCCCATAATGATCGGTATCGTTTGCGGTGCAGGATATGTCTTGAAGCCAGACCATTTAAGGAAATCGCTATCGTGTTCAACGACGTTACCGCTCCACGCTTTGCGCATGGCAACAATGTAGTCATCAAAGCGAGCACCACGTCGCTCAAAAGGCACGCCCATGGCGTCAAATTCTTCTCGCAACCAGCCGATTCCAGCCCCCAGCATGAACCGACCACCAGAAACAAAGTCGAGGCTCGCCACCTGCTTCGCCAACAGCAGGGGGTTGGCCTGCGCAACGATGTTGACCCCCGTCCCAAGGCGCAAAGTGCTGGTTTGGCTGGCGATAGCGGAGAGTGCTATCAATGGATCAATAAAATTCGTGTCGGGCCGCGCCGGCATCTTGCCATCGGCACTGTACGGATACTTTGACGCGTAATTCTCGGGCACCATAACGTGTTCGAAGGTCCAGACAGATTCTAACCCCGACGCCTCTGCGAGCTGCGCGAGAG
>JABSPW010000156.1 GCA_013214285.1 Halioglobus sp.
GATGCACAGGGTAAGTCGAAGCGGGAGTACCATGCGCTGACGCGCGGCTGGATCGTGAATGAATTGTTTCGCAGGGTAGATCCCGCTGGACGCACGGTGGGCGAATACCTGCGCGAGGAGCTCAGCGGCCCGCTCCATGCTGATGTGGTCGTTGGTGTCAGCGAAGAGGACATGTCGAGAGTGGCGAGGCTCAGGGTATTGGGCTTTCGCTACCAGCTCATGCAGAGTCTGCTACCGCGATTCCTGGGTAGGCGCACAGTGCACAATGTCTTCCAGCTTGTGGACAGGCTTATGCGGATCTTGCCGGGCGTGCTGCGGGGCCGCAGGGAGCGGGTCCCCGCACCCTTCAAAGGTCAGGGCCTTCTGGGCTTTATCAATCAACCTGAATTTGCGAAAGGGGAGACGCCCTCGGCCAATGCCCACTGCTCGGCTCGGGGTCTCGCTAAAGTCGCTGCCATGATGGCAGCGGGCGGGACCTTTGAGGGCCGGGAGTTCCTCAGCAAGTCCGCCTGGAAGGCGGTGCACGCGCATCCCCTGAAAGCTGCTATGGGCGGCTTACTTATTACACGTTTTACGCAGGGGGGTGTAGACAGCTTCCTCCCGTGCACGCCTGACAGCTCGCGGGCTGAACGCGACTTCACGGTGGGGCGTGAGGGATTTTTCGGATGGATGGGCCTGGGCGGTTCAATTTTTCAGTGGCATCCCGGCCTGGATATCGGCTTTGCGTTTGTGCCCACGTCCTTACATGTTTTTGACCTGTTCAATGAGCGGGGCAAGCGCTACCAGGCTGAGATCTTGCACTGTGTGAACAGGTTGCACGCGAGCGTCACGCATTGATTTGGTCGTCATCTGTATCGTGCTAGGGTTCTCTATCAGGCGGCATTGGGCTTGCGATTGCGCGCTGATCTTTTCCGCTGTGTCTTGTTTTTACGCTGTCGATTCATTCGTGCTACGTTATCGCCGCCGGGTTTGTGCTGTGTGGATTTTGCTAATTGCTTTGATGTGGGCAGCACATGCTGCGGTTCGAAGCCTGCGATTTCTTCACGGGTCAAGCTGGCGTGGATCACGCGTTCGATATCGCGAAGCTGCTTGATCTCGTCCGCACACACCAGAGACACAGCCTCGCCCGCCGCTCCCGCGCGACCAGTGCGACCGATTCGGTGCACGTAATCCTCGGGTACATTAGGTAGGTCGAAGTTAACGACGTGGGGTAGCTCGGCGATATCGATGCCTCGAGCGGCGATGTCTGTCGCCACCATGACATCAACCTTTCCCGCCTTGAAATCCGCCAGCGCGCGGGTCCGGGCGGCCTGGCTTTTGTTGCCGTGGATGGCCACCGCGCGTATGTTAGCCTGCAACAGTAGCTTCACCAGTTTATTGGCGCCGTGCTTGGTGCGGCTGAATACCAGTACCTGATGCCAGTGATTCTCCTTGATCAGGTATTCGAGCAGGGCCGGCTTGCGGCCCTTGTCCACGGGGTGGATGCGCTGGCGCACCGTCTTGACAGTACTGTTGCGAGGAGCAACATCGACTTCGCTAGGCTGTTGCAGCATGGTTTTCGCCAACTGGCGAATTTCCTTGGAAAACGTCGCACTGAACAACAGCGATTGTTTCTGTTTGGGCAACAGCTTCTGAATGCGCCTGATGTCATGGATGAAGCCCATATCGAGCATTCGATCTGCCTCATCCAGCACCAGTATCTGCACAGCGTCGAGGTGAATCGCACCTTGGCTTTGCAGATCCAGTAGTCGCCCAGGTGTGGCAACGAGGATGTCCACGCCGCGCTGCAGCTGGCGTATCTGTGGCCGGATATTCACGCCGCCGAATACCACCAGGTTGGACAGTTGTAGGTGGGCGCTGTATTCGACAATATTGGTCTGGACCTGCGCGGCAAGCTCGCGTGTTGGCGTCACAATCAGCGCATGAATATGCTTTGGTGAGGGTCGCGGGCCCTCAGAGAGCAGTTGCAAAATTGGCAGCACGAATGCAGCAGTCTTGCCGGTGCCTGTCTGGGCAGAGGCCATCAAATCCTTGCCGTTAAGGACAACGGGTATGCACTTCGCCTGAATCGGCGAGGGCTTAGCGTAGCCTTTCTGGCGCACGGCGCGGGCGATTGGCGCGATGAGGCCAAGTTGATCAAAGTTCATTGGTTTCCTTCCGGGTGCCTGGGCACCTGTAGTCGTAACTGCTCGTCGGCAGAGGATGGCGGGTGCACAGGAGCGCTATCGAATTAGCGGTCAAAACAGTGGACTGGCCGTGTTGTGCTGTGTCGCACGGGCGGCATTCAAAGAGGCACTTGCGGTGAAGTAGGCCGCCTGCAGTAGTGTGCAGGGGGATGGCACGAACCCGTGCCGGCAACCAGGATGACGCAAGCCAGCGTTAGCCGGCGAGCGGACCTTACGGGCTGGCGCAGGCAATTGCAAGGATTATCTGTGTGAAGTGGCCTTATTTCGCTTACCGTGCAGGTAGACTTGTGTGGCAGCGATCGGGAACACCAAGGCGCCGTACAACAGTACGGTGAACAGCACCTTATCCCCGATAGGGTCGAGGACGCCCACCACCGCAGGGAACAGTGAGGCCTTGATCAGCAGGCCCAGATTGCCGTTTCGGAACGTCACCTCGATATTCACAGCAGTGCTGTCAGCGGGGTTCAGGCCGAGCCAGCGCGGGGCGAACCAGCTGAAAGTGGCAAGGCCGATGATGAATGTCAGTACGATCATGATGTCCCGGTGAGAAAATTGGTCGAGGCTGATGCGACCGGCGCCCGAGGCGCCGATGATGATAAGTAGGATGACGAAAATAGAGGCGCGGATACATAACTTGGAGAACCGCGCCGCAACCCCAGGGAAAAGCTCCAGCACGACCATGCCAAGCACCAGCGGTAACATGAGGATCAGCGTGATCTCTATAGCGATTTTTCCGGCGGGCATGTCGAGGTTGCCGGGGACATGCTGCGAAATCAACAGGCTGAGCACAATAGGAGTGGTGACCAGACACAGGAACGAGGTGACCGCCGTCAGCGCAATGGACAAGGCGACGTGACCTCGCGCCAGGAAAGTGAATACGTTGGACATGGTCCCCCCCGGAATGGCGGCGACCAAAGCCAGGCCGACGGCAACCCCCGCAGTCGGTAACATCAGCGTAATCACGGCCCAGGCGTACAGCGGTACCAGGACCACCTGGATGCCAAGGCCGTAGACGAGAGCCCGCGGCTGTTGGATCACCGCGATGAAATCTCTGAGGCGCAGGGTGGCGCCCATGCCTAGCATGGCGAGCGCCAGTTGTGTCGCTGCAAACCAGTATTCGTGGCGAAGGTAAAAGTCGAACATGGGGGTATAAGCATAACGCTAGTGAGTGTGTCAGCGCCAATTCCTGCACTGACCTCTGTGTCGAGTGCAGCGCGGAAGGTCTGTTATGCCTTGTTTGGCAGTCCGAAGAGTCGACCTGTGATAATGCTGGACTGTAGTGCTCGCAGCATAGTCACAAGATGCTGGCATAATGGTGCAGACATGCAAATGAGTCGACTGATCAGGTGTCTTGTACGGTTAGCATTTTTGTTACCACGCCATGACGGGACGCGATAAGCTATAGTGAGGTCGGTAGAACCGCATCCGTTATTCACCTTACGACTGGCGCAGGTAGCAGGAGGCCACTTATGATCACAATACACCATCTCGGCGTTTCGCAGTCCGACCGCGTGGTTTGGCTGATGGAAGAACTTGACCTGGCATATGAGCTGAAGTGGTACGGTCGCGGTGATGATTTTCTGGCGCCAGATGAATTCCGAGCCTTGCATCCGATGGGCACCGCGCCCATCATTACGGACGGTGACTTGGTCATGGCGGAGTCCACTGCGATTGTCGAGTACGTGTCGCAGCGCTACGGCGGCGGCACGCTGTCGGTGGGCGTTGATGATGCCGCTTACCCGCATTATTTGTTCTGGATGCAATTCAATAACAATTTTCAGTCAATCCTGTTCATGAAAATGGCCTTTCAAGCGGGAGGTGGCGATATCAACGAGCCGAACCAGATCACTAGGGTGCTGAAGCGGCGTGAAGACGGCTTGTACATCTGTCTCGAGCAGCGGTTGGGCGCGTCAGACTACTTGGCTGCCGATCGCTTCACCTGTGCGGATATCATGATGATGTTCAACCTGACCTCTCTAGAGATGTTGGGAGCCAGGCCTATTGGTGACGCGCTACCCAACACGCGCGACTACGTGGCGCGGATCAGCGCCCGACCTGCGTATCAGAAGGCCATGGCGATTGCGGGCCCCACTGCCAATCCGCCCTAGCGCGGTATGCGTCGGACCATTGCGTGGATTAATCGGGCAGATAAACGAGTCATCGCTATCGGTTATTCCCTGAACTGTTTACTTTCCCATACTCCCCCGTTTTTTCTACTGTGAATGTGACTGCAGTGCTGCTTTGTGCTGCTGCGCGAGGAACTGGCTGTGATAGTGTGGCGCAGCCCTATTGCTCGACATTCTGGATGAGTATGGCGGGTAACACTGAACGGATTCTAAAAAATTTAAACAATGAGAGAGAGAATCGGTATGTCTGTCGTTTTGAAGCGGTTCAAAGTTCCAGCCCTGTTGCTGGCATTGCTCTGGTTGGTCGGTTGTGTGCAAACAAAAACGCTGCCCGGTTATGCGCGCTCTGGGGATTTCATTGTCTTGGGCTTGGGAGGCATAGAGCGTAATGCCGGTGGTGAGGCGGTGCTCAAGAACACCGACCTGACCATTGAAATCACCGATGCGAATAGCGTCACCTACCCCATCGCAGCGCGGTACGTATTCAAGTCTTACCCCAACTACGCCGCTTTCGCCAATTCAGGTACTCTCGATGGGCAGTCTGCGCTGCTTGGTCTGACCAATCTGACACCGTTTGACGGGGGCTGGTTCGTGGTTGCGCCGCTGACGGTCTTTGGCACGAATGAGTCGCCGCTGCCGTTAGCGGTGGGGCCTGCGACGGTGTCGGTGACATCGCCGAAACTGACCAACATTGGCAACACTCAAGAGGGTGACTTAAGCGCGATTCCCATTGAAATCATTGCTGGTGTATCAGCCTTCGACAATGACTATCAGCGCCAGTTTCTAGCTTACGCAGAAAGCGGCAAGAGTTTTCTGGTTTCTCCCAATGACCTCACCGGTATCAACGCTGTGGGGGGGGCTTTCCTGACGATCGAATATACCGATGATAGTTTTTTCAGCGCAAACACTGAACCGATGGTTGTCCCTTTGGACCACAATCCTTTCGTGCAGCTGAACTACAATCATGTGCCCAACGGAGACGGTACGGGTACTTTGTATGTGTCTCTACTCAATTCGGCCGGCTTTACCACCGAGGCTGGCGCAAGCCAGAACACGTCTACCTTGTCGAACCTGGGTGTCAAGCTACTGTATTTCGTTGCCGGGCTTGATCCTCTGTCAGTGCAGGCCAAGGCTAGCTTTAGCATAGATGCGGCGAATAGTTATTACATTGGCACGGATGGATCGGTGTTGACAGGGGTTTCACCCGTCCTCACGCACTACGAGGATTTGTAACCGGCGGCTGTCCCGACCGGTTGACATATCCCGAAAATTGCAAGAGGAGATTATCCAGTGAATTGTCATCCTTTCAGTACACCTTCCCTGGTATTGGGCATGGTAGTAGCGCTAATAAGCAGCGCGGGCTTTGCCCAATCGTTCACTGTCAGTCAGTCTATTACGGTTTCGGGTGCCACCTCCGGTTCCGGCAGCGGCAGCGGTACCGCGACCTTGGACACGACGACAGGGACTTTGACCATGAACCTGACGACTACCACTGTGACTGGTTTTACCGATACCACCACGGAAACCATTGCGACAATCACAGGCGTCTGGTCTCCCGATAGCCTCAGCGGCGTGAGCGGCAATGGTCAGCTGATCAATTGCACCAACAATGGTGGCTTGGTGAATGGCTGTGGTAGTGTCGGCAGCGATTTTGGCACGGACTTTATCACCGACCCGATCAACTTCGACCTGTCCAATCTGGGTGTTACCAACTTTACGGTGCAGGATACGAATACGGGAGCCACTATCCAGCAGAGTATCACCTTGATTGCGGGCGGCAGTCCGCCACCCCCACCACCGCCTGACCCGGTGACGATCGACCTCACCCTCTATGGCGGTGCGGGCCCAGCCCAGTACACTTTCGATCCAGGGAACGGTAATACGGTGACATTGAGTGTCACGGTAAATTCGGGTGATCTGACCCAAGGGCTTTCTGGCCTGGGCAATGACACTGGGATTCTAGATGACGGGGCGCTGGATAATTATTGGACCGGTGCCAGCCGTGAGATCATGTTTTTCACTTTCAGTGAGCCCGTCAATCTCAACAGTGTTCGGCTAGACCTTTTCGAGCCCATTGCTTTGCCTGAGAGGGCGGAACTCTCCCTCGACGGTGGTCCGTTTATTCATATCGATGAAAATAACGCGAGTCGCACGGGACTTGATCTATCCAATTGGGAATACGTGGTGGATACCGAAGTCACTACCTTTACCATCCGCACGCCGGATCGTGGAGAGGCCTTGTCGACCTTTCGCATTAACTCCCTTGTGGTCTCTACACCCCCCCCTGTAGACAGCGATGGCGATGGCTTGACAGATGACGTGGAGACCAACACCGGGTTGTTTGTCAACGACGGTGATGCGGGAACTGACCCTAATAATCCTGATTCCGATGGCGATGGTATTCTCGACGGCGCGGAACTGGCCTTTGGAACGGATCCGACAGATAGTGATAGCGACAATGACGGTGTCGACGACGGTGCTGAAATCGACGACGGGTCCGACCCGACTGTCTCGCAGTTCCCTTGTGATGTGGACCCTGTGGCGGGGCTCAGTCTGGGTGATCTGTTGTTGTTGCAGCAGCACCTGATGAATGCTCGCTCGCTGTCAGCCAACGAGCAGGTGTTCTGTGATATTGATTTGGATTTGGACGTATCCTTATCGGATTTTCAGGCGTTACAGCAACAATTGTTGAGACAGTAGCTGACTGCTTGTTTGTTTCCGGTTTGATCAGTGCTGAGGGTCCCCTGAGGGGTCTTCGCGTGGCGTCTGCTGATGATCTGTGGCCTTTCATTTCGGGCGTAACGGGCTGGGGGGGCAT
>JABSPW010000013.1 GCA_013214285.1 Halioglobus sp.
GGACAAGCTGATACAGACCATGGAGGGCTTTGGCGGCCACATCTCCTATCGGGCACTGGAGAATGGTGAAAAAAAACCCTACGAGATTAATATTTCTTTATTCGACGCGCTGCGGGGAACAGTGCAGGGAGAAGACGCGTTTGGAGTGGAGCGCTTCATCTGTGCACATGCCATCATGCTGGCGCTTGAGGGCATCCCGGGCCTCTATATCCACAGCTTATTAGCCTCGCGCAACGACCACGACAGGGTTGGAAACAGTGGCAATTACCGTGCGATCAATCGCCATCAATGGGCACTCGACGATCTCACCCGAGAGCTCGGTGATGCAAGAAGTCATCACGCCAGAGTTTTTTCTAGACTCAAGTCATTGTTGGCCACCCGTGCAAAACAAGCGGCATTCCACCCCAATGCGACCCAATTCACCCTCCATCTCGGGACAGCGCTATTCAGTTTCTGGCGGCAGAGCATGGATCGTCGTCAAAGTATCTTCTGCATCAACAATGTAACCGATAGAAACCAACGTCTCTCGCTGTCGGACATCAACCTCATCCATACACAATCCTGGACGGACCTAATAGGAGAGACGTTGTACGACCCTGGTGAGGACGAGATTACGCTGATCCCATATCAGAGTGTGTGGATTACAAACGCACCCGGCTAGCATCGACGGACTCCTGTGCAGCCTAAAATATGGCAATGCTCCATGCGCTCAAGCAGCTTCAGTCACCCGTCTCCCCGGCTGACCGATTCTTTCGATTGGTCGTCAGCATGATCATCTTTCTGTTTTTCAACAGGCTCAAGTTAGCGTCACCATTCCTCCAAAATAGCCGCCGGGAGTTACTCCAACTTTCGCCAGCCCTATTGCCCGTGCTATCGCCTGGTAGCCCAAATTCCTGCAACAGAATCTGGGCGACAATATCAGCATCGCCAATAAATGTAATCGCTGCCTGGGTGAGCTGTGTGTCAGGCGTTGACGCTTCCAAACGAATGCTCTGCACTCGCAAGATTTCTGATCCCAGCGTAATCTCGGCTACACTGTTTCCCCTGCACATCTCACCAGACGTTTTTACACTGCAGGTATCGTAATCACAGTGGGCGAAGGTCACCTCGCCACGGCGGTGAGTGCCTACGCGACAATCTCCACCCCACGCCTCGGCCAAAGCCACTGCATCTGAGAAGACATTGTCGATATGTAGTCCGTGTAGCGCAAAAGGAGCTGACCACACGCCCGCAGATAAGAGCAGTACCATAAATCCAAAGCTGTTCTTTCGCACGCTACTCGCCTTCTTGAACCGCTACATATCCCAGCAATTATCACAATCGAGGGTACGCCGGCAAGCGCATGCAGCTCGGCCTAACCCCCACGATAAGGTCAACTCGACAAGCAATCGATGCTATTCTCGGACGATGACTAACCCCCTGCGGATGCGGCAAAGGCAAGCTGCCTATATAACCCTTACTAACCGTGTGGGCCGACTGCTCGAAAACACTGGCTTCCAATGGCCTGACCTGCATGTCGATCGACTGATCGCCACTGCGGTGCGACGGACAGGGCTTGAAGATTTTGGTGACGACTCATTTCGGGAGGGCCTGGCGCGGCTCACCAGAGAACTACAGCGCCGCGGCAAGCTCTCACAGCTCGGACGGGTCGCAGCCTACTTCAATCTCCTGGAAAACCTTTGTGTCCGCCTACGCATAATAAATTACCGCACACGGCACCCAGAGATCGCAGACCAACAGATCCAACAGCCGCTGATCATCACCGGCCTACCACGCACAGGCACGACGATATTGTTTGAACTGATCGCCCAGGACCCGGACGTGCGCTCCCCAGCAAGTTGGGAGGTCGCCAAACCGATACCCCCCGCCAGATCAGAATCCTACGACACCGATCGACGCATCAAATCCGTCGACCGTTTTATGGGCATGGCAGAGCGCCTGTCGCCGGGCTTCAAAGCAATACACGCCATTGGGGCACGGCTACCGCAGGAATGCGTTTATATTTTCGCATCGCAATTTATCAGCGAGCAATTCGGCTACATGTTCCATGTACCGGACTACCGCGACTGGGCATTGCGCCAAAATATGACTAGCACTTATCGTTGGCACGCTCATTTCCTGCAGCATATGCAATCACGCTTCAGAGCGGAGCGCTGGGTACTGAAGACCCCCTCTCATCTCGCACATCTCGACAGCCTGCTGGCGCAGTATCCCGATGCCGCCGTGGTCTGGACCCACCGCCGGCCACTGCATGCGATGGCATCTTTTTCCAGCCTGACAAGCCGCCTGCAGAGTGCGTTCAGCGATGCCGTCGATCGCGCTGTCGTGGCTGCCCATGAATTTGACCACGCCGCCCGAGTGCTTACATCGGGTATGGTACAACGCACCAGCTTGGAACCACGGCAGTTCTTCGATGTCAGTTTCGAAGCGATCTGCGCGGATCCGATCAACGTGATTCGCACACTTTACGCGCACTTTGGCTTTGCCTTCAGCCAAGAGGCCGAGACACGAATGCGCGACTACCTTAGAAGGCACCCGCGCAATCTTTACGGGAAGCACCGTTACACCGCAGCCGAGTTCGGGCTGGACGCCACCCGCGAAGAAGCCCTGTTTTCGCCCTACCTGTCCCAATACGCCGCTTTCCTGTAACCGCAAGGCCAACCGTTTCAGTGGCGCGCATCGCATGGCGTTGTCAGGTTTTTTTACACCGAGCGCCCTTCCCCCGCCATGTCGCAGACTATTTCGAATAAATACAATGAGTTAAGACCTTCTGGCACAGATTATGCTGTCTTTGCGGTGCGGCGATACACCCCACATTAACATTGCTGGACGACCCTAGCGGCCCTTTTGGGGTGACTCCCGGACTGTGACACAGCGCATATTTTTGGCCCTTCTTGGCCATTCGCAAGATGGAAACAGCACCGCATTCCTGTTTTCATGTCACTGTGAACTCCCCGTGCTTGAGCGAACAATGAGGCACTGGTGACCGTCCGCACGGCAATAAAAACACGAGGACAAATTGAATGACTGATTATGACGACGCAGCGCTTACCTGGCGACAGTTTGCACCGCGCTGGACAATGCTGCTGGCTGTCGTGATGGCCTGCAGCGCGATTGCCGAAGCACAGCCTACATTTGTGACTTTCGAAAGCGGGCATGTGCGTCCAATCGTCCTGACACCCGACGCCAGTACGCTGCTTGCGGTCAACACACCGGATAACTCACTCGAGGTTTTTTCGGTCGTTGCCGGCGGCCTCGTGCACACCGATTCTATTCCAGTGGGCATGGAGCCCGTCTCGGTCGCGGCACGCAACAACACAGAAGTATGGGTTGTAAACCACCTGTCAGACAGTGTCAGCGTGGTCGATCTGTCCGCCAGCCCCGCCAAAGTCACTCGCACACTGCTGGTCGGTGATGAGCCCCGCGATATTGTCTTCGCCGGCACCGGCGGCACGGACCGCGCATTTATCACCACCGCCCGACGCGGCCAGCACCTCGCGTCGGACGGTCACAATGCCGCTCTAACAACCGCTGGTGTGGGCCGCGCCGATGTCTGGGTATTCGATGCAAATAATCTGGGCAACGGCCTGGGGGGTACACCGGTTGATATTCTAACGTTCTTCTCCGATACACCCCGAGCACTGGCGGTGACGCCTGACCGCAGCACGGTCTATGTGGCCGCATTTTACTCTGGCAACCAGACCACCGCCATCATTGAGACCCGTGTTTGCAATGGTTTCGATAGTGCCGGGCCCTGTGCTTTAGGTGGCAACAGTTCTCCAGGTGGCGTACCGGGGCCCAATGACAATGCGGCAGGCGACCCAGCGCCAGAAACAGGCGTAATCGTGAAGTTTGATGGCAGCGCCTGGCGCGACGCCGATGGCAAAGATTGGAGTAGCCAGGTGCCGTTCAGCCTACCCGACCACGACGTGTTCTCTTTCAACGCTAACACCCTCGCTCCGGTTGAGACCTTCGACCAGGTGGGCACTATCCTATTCAATATGGTAGTGAATCCGGTCAGCGGCAAGGTACTCGTCACCAATACCGAATTACCCAACCATATCCGCTTTGAGGGCCCCGGTATTCACGGCGGCAGTACAGTGCAGGGACACCTTTCCGAATCCCGCATTACTGTCCTCGACCCGACGGTACCGAGCGTGGATTCGCAGCACTTGAACCAACATATTGATTACAGTCAGTTGCATACAGATGTCGGCGCTAATCATGCGGCTATTGACGCCCAGAAGAATCACTCACTCGCAACACCCCTGCAGCCGGTCATCTCGAGTGCGGGCAGGTTGTATGTACCGGCCTTCGGTTCCGCCAAAGTTGGCGTATTTCAGGCATCTGATATCGAGGATTCGAACTTTGAGGCGAATTTCGACCCGACTGTTGAGAGCCTCAACTACATTAACACTGGCGGCGGCCCCAGCGGTATTGCACTTAACGAACCAAACAACCGACTGTACGTGCTGACGCGGTTTGGCAACCGAGTCGAAGTCATTAACCCACTATCAGGCAACACGATACAGACCTTGCCTATGCACAACCCGGAACCCCAGCACGTGGTGGCAGGGCGCCCATTCCTCTATGACGCAAATCTTACGTCAGGCAATGGTGAGGCCTCCTGCTCTAGTTGCCATATCTTCGGCGATATGGACCATCTTGCCTGGAATCTGGGCGACCCCGACCACGCGGTGTCTGTCAATACGCAGCCCATCGCCACACCCAGCCAAAGCCCGGGGACGCAACTGCACCCCATGAAAGGCCCCATGACGACGCAAACGCTGCGCGGCATGGCAAGCCACGGTTCACTGCACTGGCGCGGCGATCGAGTTGACGGCCTCTTTGGCATTGATCCCTGTGCAGAACCCACCGGCGCACCCTGTTCTGAAGAACTCGGTTTCCGTAACTTTATTGTGGCCTTCGAGGGTCTGGTGGGCTTAAACGGCACGATCACGCCCGCACAAATGCAACAGTTCACAGATTTTGCGCTCGATATTATGCTGCCACCCAACCCAGAACGCCCGCTCAGCAATACGCTGGGACCAGCAGCACAAAGTGGTGAAAACCTGTTCTTTGGCCGCATCACTGATGGCGTAGAAAACTGCGATGGCTGCCATACCCTGGATCCCGCTCAGGGGTTTTTTGGCAGTGGAGGGGAGCAATCGCAGGAGGGCGAACCCCAGACTTTCAAGGTCGCACACATGCGCAACATGTACCACAAAATTGGCATGTTCAGTGAAACAGGCGATCAGGTGCGCGGTTTCGGCTTCCTGCATGACGGCTCTGTCGATACGATCAACACTTTCCTCGGTGAGGGACCCTTCGCTATTAACCAAACAGAGGTCAATAACTTGGAGCAATTTTCTCTCCAGTTTCCGACCGACCTTGCACCCATCGTCGGCCAGCAGATCACCCTGACCGCGACCAACGCCGCGGTGGCAGGGCCCCGTATCGACCTGATGATTCAGCGCGCAGGGCAGAACTACAACTCGTTGCTACTGGGCGGAAACGTCGCGGAATGTGACCTGATCGTGAAGGGCAGTGTCGCTGGCGTGGAACGCAGCGCAGTGCGCCAGCCCAGTGGCCAATTCCTCACCGACGATAATGCACTGGTCGGGGATGCCGCCATCCGCACACTGGCGACCAGCGAAGGGCCTCTCACTTACACCTGTGTGCCCCCCGGCTCTGGAATACGCATGGGCGTTGACCGCGATGAGGACACTATCTTCAATGCATTGGACAATTGCCCGGCCATCGCAAATGTGGGACAAGAAGATGCAGACATGGACAGCATAGGGGACCTGTGTGAACCCGACAGTGATGCCGATAGTGTGATCGACGATAATGATAACTGCCCTGAAGATTTCAACCCAGGGCAGGCTGATGATGATAATGATGGTATCGGAAATTCTTGCGATCCGGACTTTGAACCGCCCGGCTGTTTTTAGGGATGAGCAGACTCGCCTGCACCAACTGGCGCACTGCTTGACAGGGTGATCACACCCGTGGTCATCAACAGACCCATACTGTCGTCCCCGGACCGCCAGTGTGCTCTGCGACCGTGGGTCCAGGTCTTGTCGTTATATTCGGATGCATCCTGCAGTGCGGGCCCAAAGAATTCCACCAGGGAATTTTTGACGATCTGGGAATCCCCGTCATAGATAAACGACACACGCGTCAACCTGGGAGCGCCCGCAGCGGCCTCCAACCCGATCGTCACCACAGGTTGACCGACTAAAGCGAAGGGTCGTTTATCCGGCACGCAACCGCCTTCCGCGGTATCACTTTGGCAGGCACGGTAGTCACACTGGGCTGTGAGGACTTCGCCACGCCGCAGCGCCCCCAATTGGCAGACACCCCCTAGCGCTTCGGCGCGAGATACGGCCTGGTCAAAGTCCAGGTGGATGTGCAAGCCATCGATAATAAATGGCGGTGCGGCAGCCAACGGAGCCATGGGCAAAAGCAACACAGCGACCATCGCACACATCCTTAAACCACTCACTGTAACCCTCTGTCTTGACGTCCCGTGCAACATGGGACACAAGGCAAGAGGATAACCAACCAGAGGCGCTTCGACAAAGCCCACAGCACAGCGCACAGTAAAACACGCGGCGACCGGCGCCGGCGGTTGACCCCGACCCTGACGCGCAGATGGTCGTCAGTTTTCTTTACAGTCGCCCTCGGCCCTACCGACCAAATGTTAATTTATTTATTAAATATCAATACGTTATATTATATTGGCACAGAATGTGCGGATTCTCTATACTCGTGAATAGGGGCCTACCTAAGCCCCCGCCGACAAGTAGAGAATACGTCGCCGGCGTGCAGTCGCAGCTACGCACTTTAGCCGACTCAAAGTTCGAAAACAGATAAGAGGACTTAATCATAATGGCTAGTTCTACTCATTTTCTGAGAGCGCCTTGGGCGTTGGCAAGAAAGCTCATAGCGCCGCTCAGCCTGATCATCTTGCTAGCGTTTGCAATGGCAGTGCAAGCACAACCCACCTTCGTCACGTTTGACAGTGGTCATGTAAGGCCTCTCGCCCTCACGCCGGATGGCAACACCTTGCTGGCAGTTAACACGCCGGACAACCGGCTGGAAGTTTTCACTGTCAACCCGAGCTATCTAGTCCACACGCATTCCATACCGGTCGGCATGGAGCCCGTAGCCGTTGCTGCGCGAGACAATAACGAGGTCTGGGTTGTCAACCACCTGTCGGACAGTGTCAGCGTTATCGATCTGTCGGCAACCCCCCCGGCGGTAGTGCGCACGCTGCTGGTGGGCGACGAGCCCCGCGACGTCGTCTTTGCCGGCACTGGCGGTACCGACCGGGCGTTTATCACTGCGGCACGTCGCGGCCAGCACCTGGACAATGTGGGCCACAATGCAGCACTGAGCACACCAGGTGAGGGCCGCGCCGACGTTTGGGTTTTTAACGCCAATAACCTGGGTTCCGCCCTCGGCGGTGAGCCAGATGCCGTACTGACATTTTTTTCCGATACACCCCGTGCCCTGGCAGTCACGCCCGATCGCAGCACTGTTTACGTAGCAGCCTTCTACTCCGGTAACCAAACTACCGCAATTGGAGAGACCGTCATACCCGACGGCTTCGGCGCCAACGGCGCGCCCGGTCCGGATGACAACTTTGAGGGAGATCCGGCACCAGAAGTGGGTGTGATTGCCAAGTTTGACGGGACGAATTGGATCGACGCGGACGGCGCAAACCGCAGCAACTTGGTACCATTCAACCTGCCCGATCACGACGTGTTTTCTATCAATGCCAACACGCTGGCTAACGGTTCTATTGTGGAGTACGACCACGTTGGCACCATACTGTTTAATATGGTTGTCAATCCAGTGACGGGTAGGGTCTACGTAACAAACACAGAGCTGCCCAACCACATCCAGTTTGAAGGGCCAGGCGAACATGGCAACAGCACTGTTCAGGGCCACCTGTCAGAATCCCGTATCACGGTACTCAACCCCGGCAATGGATCAGTTGACCCACAACATCTTAATCAGCATATTAACTACGACCTGCTGCATACCGATGAAAACGCCACCACCAGTAACACCATTGACTCCTACAAGCCGCACTCACTGGCAACACCGCTGCAGCCTGTTGTCAACGGCGCTGGTGATACCCTGTATGTTGCAGCTTTCGGTTCCGCCAAGATCGGCGTATTTGACGTGTCGGACATTGAGGATGCTAACTTTGAAACCAACTTTGATCCGACCTTCGAAAGCACTAACTACCTAACTACCGGTGGTGGCCCCAGTGGTATGGCTCTTGACGAAGCCAACGACCGCCTCTATGTGATGACGCGATTCAGCAACCAGGTGGAGATTATCAACCTACTCACTAGTACTGTTGTCGATACCTACCCCCTGCATAACCCCGAACCGCAACACGTTGTAGACGGTCGCCCTTTCCTCTACGACGCTCAACTCACCTCCGGCAACGGCGAGGCCTCCTGTTCTAGCTGCCACATTTTCGGCGACATGGATCACTTGGCCTGGGACCTGGGTAACCCGGATGAACACGAAACCAGCAACGTACAGCCACACCAGGTATTCATTCCGCTGGGCGGCAACACCGCGAACATTTTCCATCCGATGAAAGGCCCCATGACTACGCAGACCCTGCGTGGAATGGCGACTCATGGTTCCCTGCACTGGCGCGGCGACCGCGTTGACGGCTTCTTCACACCCAATGGCGCCGGCGCTTGCGCAGAACCCACCGGTGCAGCTTGCTCCGAAAACCTCGGTTTCATGAATTTCATTGTCGCTTTCGAGGGTCTTGTCGGGCTGCAAGGCCCGGTGAATGACCCAAGCTCCATTACCGCAGCGCAAATGCAACAATTCACTGATTTCGCTCTGGAACTCATGTTACCGCCTAACCCGATCAGACCTCTTGATCATTCCTTTTCCGATGACGCAGACGACGGGTTAGACCTATTTGGCGAACCGGGTAACCCGGCTAGAGCCACCGACACGATATCGGACTGTCAAGGCTGTCACCGCATGGATCCGAGCCAGGGCTTCTTTGGCACCGGGGGCGGCAAGACCTTCGAAAATGAACCCCAGTTCATGAAGGTCGCCCATATGCGCAACATGTACCACAAAGTGGGCATGTTTAGGGTGGCGGGCGATCAAGTGCGCGGCTTTGGCTTCCTGCACGACGGCTCTGTAGATACCGTTGAAACCTTCCTGCGTGCACCCGTATTTGGGTTGAATCGCCGTGAGCGCCGGGATCTCGAGCAATTCTCTCACGAGTTTCCGACTGACCTCGCTCCCATCGTGGGTCAGCAAATCACACTGACATCAAACAATGCGGCGAACGTCGGCCCGCGCATCGACCTGATGATTGCTCGGGCAGGGCAGAATTACAATTCACTAATGTTGGGTGGCAACGTGCCCGAGTGTGATGTCATCGTGAAAGGGACAATCGGTGGCGCACAACGCGGTGCCCTGCGCCAGCCCAACGGCCAATTCCTCACTGACGACAACCAGTTGGTTTCCGATGCCGTATTACGCGGGCTGATCAACTCAGAGGGGCCTGGAACCTACACCTGTGTTCCGCCAGGTTCGGGCACGCGCATGGGTATTGACCGTGACGAGGATGGCAATTTGGACTTCCTGGACAACTGCCCAAGTGCGGCAAACAGTAATCAGGCAGACGCAGATACCGATGGCATAGGAGATGCCTGCGAGCCCGACACGGACCGCGACGGAATCCTTGATGATAACGATAACTGTCCACTCGATAGCAACGTGTTCCAAGGTGATGAAGATGGCGATGGTATCGGTAACCCGTGTGACCCTGACTATGAGGCGCCACCACTGCCACCGGGCTGTTGACGAAGATCGTATCTCTTTGTTGCTATAAACAGCAGGAACTGGAGTTACTACCCGCGTACTGCTATAAATAGACGGCCGCTACATAGCGGCCGTTTTTCCTTTGAGCAAGGTTTTTCTATGCATCCTGAAGGCCTGATGGGTCTCGACTGGTTAAGAGTGACGATACTGCCAATCGCGATCTTCGGAATCGCGTTTTTTGTAGCCTATCTGCGTTTCGAAAACGTCAGCACGATTAGAGCACTGATATTGCTTGTGCTGATAGCTATCGTCGCCCTACTGGGCGCCAAGCTGTTCTCCCTGCACACCCGCGGCTGGGAGCTGAGACCGCTGTCGCAGGAACTGCGTGGAGGCTTGCGCTACCCCGGGGCCGCGCTAGCGATGGTCGCTCTAGGCCCATTACTCACTCGGTGGATCCTACCGACACTGCCGCTAACTCGCTTCCTAGACGTGCTTGCCATTACTGTCGCATTTTCCTTTGCACTGGTGCGGCTCAGCTGCTTTCTGAACGGTTGTTGTACCGGAGCACAATGCGACGCGTCCTACTGTTTAAGCTATGCAGCAGGCAGTCAGGCATGGTATGTACAATATAAAGCGGGCATGCTGCCACATGCCAGCCACCCCAGTCACCCAACCCTACCTTTGCATTTAATTTTTATGGCCGCATCATTCTGTGTTGGGCTTTTCCTCATGTGGTTTGACCCGCGACGGAGCTTTAATGGCCAGATCGCGTTGCTTTACCTGATATTGCATGACGGGGCCAAAGGCCTGCTCGAATCGCTCAGGGAGCCCTACGTACTTGAGCTACAGCTAACATCTCTTCTCATGAGTGGCATTGGGCTGGTCATTCTCCTATTCATTCTTTGGCGACGGCGAAAACCAGCGAGGACAATCTGAGTAAACGGTGCCCACATCTACAACGACACCTTTGTTCCTTGATTGCCGGCCTTAAAACGCGCCCGCAAACCAAGAAAAATAAATCCAGGCACTAATAGTAACAGCGTCGGCAATGTTGAGTTGAAAGGCTCGGGCGTTCCCTTCACGTTATGGACGAGAAAAGTCAGGCTAACCGCCAAGGTGCCTGCACACAATACGCCGGCACTTATTGCAACAGCAGCCGGATTTAGACTTAGCGCAATGCGCTCATTCAGTCGAACCATATAGCCACCAGCAAAAAATGTATAGGTGGCCTGCTTGCAAGCGGCAACGAGCGCAATGTTCCAGCCATGATCGAGGTTGACAAAGAACACTATGGTACCCAGCACCGTGGCGCCAGCAATGGCTGCCGGATAATCGATATGTTTATCCAGAAACCTGCGGACGTGGCAGTGCGAATTCATTATACGACTGCCAGTGGGGATCTATCGATACAGTACACAAGCTCCCTACCTTGTTCTATGAACGCGGGCGTGCCACCCGATTCAGTAACGTGGGTCAGTACCTAATAGCACCCTGCTGAGCAGGCAGCGGTAGTAAACGTTGTAATGTCTCCCAGAGACGTACCGTTGCTACTTTCACCACGGGCTCGGTAATAGTAAACAGTGTCACAGAGGAGGTCCGACGCCGCTACAGCGGCATTGACGTTAGAGGTACTCGCACCCACACTGCCAACAGCCACAGTGGAACCAAAATTTACAGTCACGCCGAAGTCAAAATATGCCGTAGTTTCCAACCCGTTCGGGTTGATCGTTCCATTCAGGGTTGCCGCGATTCGAGTAATGTCCGTGGCGTTGCCGGTGACCACTGCGGGAGCTAATCCCAGCACCGATAAAGGATAATAGGCCGCGTTATTGGCCACAGTTGTCTCCCCGATCTGGTCGTCATGATCAACGTACGCACCAAGAAAATAGTTGCCATCAGACGTTTCGGCAGGTATCACCACTGAAAGTACAAATTCAAGAGGCGCATCTCTGCTTAGGGGAACAGGAAGTTCCAGTAACAATTTATCAGAGGCACTTATGATGTCATTATCCGACAGGTACACCCCAAGGTTGGGGGTTTCCACATCTGCCTCACCATTATTTTCCAGTGTAAGTTCCATCTGCACCACTGCACCAGCCGCTACTCGATAGGTTGGTTGCCCTAAGTAGGCGCCTACCCCCGGCAAGACAACACCAGAAAAATCCTTCACCCGCCCATAGACGTGCAAGCTATACTCGCCGCTGAAACCACCATAGCGTAAAATAGTCGCACCCACATCCCGATAGGTGTCCACACCTCCGGATCGCTCTCCGTGCAGATCGATCAAGCCGTCTGACAAATCTTCACCCGGACCATAGTACGCCGCAATACCCTGTCGCGTAACATGGCTGTAATCAGCCCCCATCATGTTGTACAAGTTATTGGTATGAGCCATACCGATACAATGTCCGCCTTCGTGAATAGCTGTCCCCGTCATTGAACGGCCACCTGCATAAGGGAAGTGCTGGGAATCATCAGTAGTGACCCAGTCTTGGTTGCCGTACTGCATATCCGCTTCGACAACAGTGCAAGACCCGGGGTCAACCCAGTAGGTGCAACTGGCAGTGGGCACGTTACTATCAAGGTAAATCTCGTTCTCACCGTTTCCTGAGTAATAGCTGGTGTCAGCATTGTCGATCGTAGTGATGCTCGAATCGGAAAAGGCCGTTAACCTTTGGTGACCACGCGAAAGCGCCGCCTTCTGCGCCTCGGACAAATTATCAGCGTAATTGAAGGTCATGTGCCCGCCGTTAAAATCAACCTGGGACCCGCCGGGGCATGACAGATAGGTATAGGCCTGTGCACTCGAACTTAAAAGGACCAGATAACAATGGGCGATGATAAGGCTAAGCGTTTTCATCACCGGCCAAGTCACCTAGCGTCGAATAAGTGCGCTGAAAGGCCCAACACCGACGGTCTCGGACTGCCGCGCACCACGCTTGCCTTTGGGCTGGCGGGATAATCGGCTCTGCGCGCCACGGTTGGCGGCCTTTACAACAAACCGTTTATCCAGCCGATGGGAGCCAATATCAATGCGCCTAAAACGCTGTTCGCTATTGCGACGATCACTTAAACCCAACCGATAAGAGCCGTCCTGCCGCGGCTCCACAATCACACCAAAACCATCCTCGCTGTAGACCTTATTTTCATGGATACGGAATCGGTTCATGATCGCCACTCGCTTCGTCTCCCGCTGGTTGTCGGGGTCGAGATTGACAAACATCAATTCCTCTTCTCCGACATTGAAGTACTGTGCATCGGATACCATCATGACGATGTCGCTATCGCGGGAGGGGCCGCCTGGTTGAACCAGTGTCAACTGGGAAGCGGCATGCTCTCCCTTCAACGCCTCTGTGATGCCAAACGTTGTGCGGGTGAAAGGGGTACCCCTGGCGTCGTATTCATAGGTCTGTGCTACGACGTTACCACGAAAGACAAAATCCGCCTGCATCGCAAGACTGGCGAGCGGGTCGGCGCTTGAGTTAATGCCTGTTCCTTTTGTGAACCCAGCGGCGACACGAGCTGCATCCCCTCGTGTGAATGCAGCATCAAGTGCCTCAGGCGTTGGCTCAGTCGCTTCACCGTGAGGCTGCGCAGACACTGCTGTCCCGAGTATGCCAAGGCAAATGACGAGGGATGCTCTAACTAACGTCGTCACAATATTTCCCATGGCGTCTCACTGACCCCCGATCGACACACGGACTTCCCGACATACTGATCCTACCTCAGTTCAAATTCTACACCAGGGCAGAGCAATCGATAGATGATTTACGGCATTTTGTCGTGAAATATTGGCACGCTGGGCTGTGTTATCCGATTAATCCACATATTTCGGCTGCCAGGGGACCGCTACTGCCTTTACAACGACTGCAACAATGCCTCTAAACACCCATTGTGTAGGCTAACCACTGTGCTGAGCTCGGACGCTGGCGCAGCGATATTGCCCTGAGCCGTTGGCACTTTGTTGCACAAAGGCGTAGAGAGCCGACGGGCCCGGCGGATCGGCAACCCACCCCACTAACACCCAGAAACCAGATAATAGAGTCGTCATCACCATTTAAGCAGGGTGGCGGCCCTTGGATTACAGACGAACTTTCTGTAGCCTCGAGCCAAACTCAAGTACGGAAAAATAACACGCTTATGCATAAACCGCAGTTTCTTGAGCAGCACATCATCATACCAGTGACATGGTCATAACAAACTGGAAACTTGGCCTGGGCTTCTCCTTAATCACCGCCATGAGCTGGGGTCTGCTGCCACTTGCGCTGAAAGCCGTACTTGATGTCATGGATCCCATCACCATTAGCTGGTACCGATTCTCGATCTCTGCAGTCATTGCAGTGCTCTGGTTTGGCTTACAGCGCACTATAGCACTGAAAAACATGCTACAGACACGCTTCTTACCCCTGAGCCTTGCTGTCAGCCTGGGCCTGATTGGTAACTATCTGCTATATAACTGGGGGCTAAGTTTTATTAACCCCAGTGCCATACAAATTCTTATCCAAATCGCTCCATTGCTGCTACTTGCAGGCAGCGTCATCATATTCCACGAGAAATTCTCAGCTCGACAGTGCTTCGGTGTCGTCTCGCTCGGTATCGGCCTGTTGATGTTCTTTCACTTGCGAATTGACGGAAGCGTTATTACGAAAGACAACTATCTATTGGGTGTAGCATTGACCATAGGAGCCGCTGTTCTCTGGTCCATATACGGTTTGGCGCAGAAGCAACTCCTGAAAGACTTTCAAGCCCAAGACGTTTTGTTACTCATTTGCCTGTCTGGAACAATTGTGCTTTTGCCCCTGGCAGAGCCAGGACAGCTGCAACATTTAGACATGATTCAGCTGCTACTTCTTGCTTTCTGCGGGCTCAACACTATTGTAGCCTACGGCTGTTTTGTACTAGCGATGACGCATTGGCAAGCAACAAGAGTCAGCGCTGTGATTACCCTTGCACCTCTTATGACTCTGCTGTTTACCGTATTACTGAACGAGGGTTTACGGATAAGCGTCCCTGCCGAACCAATGGATTGGCTAAGCTACATTGGTGCCGTGTTGGTGGTCGCCGGCGCGTCTGTGGCTGCGTTATCTAACCAGGAAAAGTGACACCAGCGATTATGCCCTCGCCGGCGCTTTCTTTACAGCTTTCTTTTTTACCGCAGACTTCTTTTTTACCGTTGATTTTTTCTTCGTTGCCGGCTTTTTCTTCGCTACGGCTTTTTTCCGAACAGTCCTTTTCTTGCTGACAGCTTTCTTTTTCGCGGCTGGTGATTTGGTACCGGAGGCCACGACGCCTTTCATCTCTGCGGCCAATTTCTTCCATGCTTTTATATTTGCTTGCGCCCTTTTACGGACAATTTTTTGAGCCTTATTATTAGTTTTAGTCGCCTCCTTCTGCAACACTTGAACATCTTTTTTAGCCTTGTCTAGCAGCTTTCTAATTTCCTTAACGATCTCATCACGATCACCCCTAACCTTGCGTACCTGAGTGAGAAGATCTTTAAGCATTTCGTACTGCCGCTTGGCTATATCGGTATAGCCGTCGATGACAGCTTTGTTGGCGCTAGCAAGTGCATCAATATTCTTGTGCGAATTCTCAAGCACATCATCGAGGGAATAGCTTCCGATGCGCAGGTCTTCCATATACTTACCCAGCTTTAAACCAGGTGATCTGCTTGCTGTAGACTTACGGTTCGTCGACCTTTTTGCAGCTGAACTTTTTGATTTCGGCCGTGATTTAGGCCGGACTTTCGATTTTGAGGTGGCGGTGACCATATTCCCATCTCCTGTCACTATCGATTTAACAATACCTTCACATTGGGCGAATTTCGCTATCAGTGTAGTTCAAAAATCTATCTTTACCATCACGTATTGATAAGAAGGTGAACCCAAATGCTAGCGCCATAACCCAGGGCAATCACTGGCGTCCATTTGAGATGGCTAAAGAAAGTATAGTATCCTCTGGCTTGCCCCATGAGCGCTACGCCTGCTGCTGAACCGATCGACAGCAAGCTGCCGCCGACACCCGCGGTAAGCGTCACCAGCAACCATTGCACATTATCCATCGGCGGATTCATAGTTAACACAGCAAACATAACAGGTATATTATCAACGAGGGCGGACAGCACTCCTACCAGAATATTCGCGCCGGTATATCCGAGTTGGCCATACATTGCCTCGGAAACGATACCCAGATAACCAATAAAACCAAGACCACCTACTGTCAAAATCACGCCATAAAAGAAAAATAATGTATCCCATTCTGCCTGGCCAATTTTTGAGAATACGTCAAAATCGTAAGGATCATCCCCCTCTCCCGGCGGCTCATCATAGGAACGCCACCAAGCACGCGACTTCAGACTCATATAGTAACCGTAAAGCTTCAGATAGAGCAGACCGCCCATCATGCCATAGGCCGGAGGCACGTGAAGAACGTTGTGCAAGACCACAACGGTGACAATGGTGAAGAGGAATAACATCGCCATTTGTACTCCGCCGTACATAAGGCGTCGACCGCCCTCGTCCGAAGCCGATGGCGGCTTACCGGGGGGTATCGCAAACTGCATGAAAAATGCCGGAATCAGGTAATTAACTACTGAGGGCACAAACAAGGTCAGGAACTCAGGAACCTCAAGTATTCCTTTCTGCCAAACCATCAGGGTAGTGATATCCCCGAAGGGGCTGAAAGCGCCCCCTGCATTAGCCGCAACGACAATATTGGTACAGGCTACGCCGATAAACCTTGTCTCATCGCGGCCCACCGCCATCACCACAGCGCACATGATCAGTGCCGTTGTCAGATTATCCGCTATGGGCGATAGGAAGAAGGACAAAATGCCGGTAATCCAGAACAGTGCGCGGTAACCAAAACCTCTAGAAACCAGCCAATGTCGAAGCTCGTCGAAGACGCCACGCTCCAGCATTGAGTTGATATAAGTCATGGCAACGAGAAGAAAGAAGAAGAGCTCGGCGTACTCTAGAAAGTCGTGACGGATCCCTGCAGCTACCATGTGAGGCATTCCGTGTTGGTTATAGACGATCGCCACCAACAGCCAGACTAGACCGGCAGCCGCAAGCATGGGCTTAGATTTGCGCAGGTGGATTTTCTCTTCCAGGACAACCAACAAGTAAGCGATGATAAATCCCGCAAGCGATAGATATCCTGCCCAGGAGCGGGTCAAGTCCAACTTTTCACTGGCAAGCTCGCTTGCCATGGCGGGGTCGCAGAGCAGGATACCCGCAACTAATACCAGAAATACATTACTCATCTGAAGGATTCACTAATAAGTATCAACGCAGGCTGCATCGCGGCGCCGGCAGTATACTGCAAATATGATCGGACTCAATTGAAAGTTAGCGGTGAAAATGCACGAACAGCACTGGCAAATGCTAAGCGGGGGCCGTCTTACAACCCAGCAACTCTAAAAAAGAACATCCCGTCTCTTTCATAGCACCGACAACATAGACTGCACCAATAGGAAGATCTATAGCCAAGAGCCAATATTCCCAGGTTTCAGACAACAAATTTGGTACCGCGTAAATCACCGCCAATACCGCTGACAAACGCACCAACCCCTGCCAAAAGAATACAGGAGCACGATTCACTAGATCGTGGGAGGACCACATCAGTAGTGCCGCCGCCATCATCAGGAAGCTGCCCAATGTGATAAGGGGAACAAATTGCCCATTTGTGGGCTCAACCGCCAAGGCGACACCGATCGCCCCGCCCCAGGTGCCCACTCCAACAAGAAAGTCCGATAGACCTGTCCACCAGACAAATTTTTTTAACACTGAAGCCTCTCCCTCTTACCGTTGTCACGTTTAATTTATGTATTGCTATCGCTCTGGGTCAAACTGTATGCTCATTAACATACTGCCTGGGACGAAATTAAACACACGACAGTGCGGGTCTCCCACAGGCCTTGGGTTGCGTAATCGTGAGATAAACCCTTAAAACATCACACACAGCTCCTTGCGCGCTAAATGTGAGCCACAACAAAAATGCTGGCCTATCCCCATTGTACGGTGTTGGCTCTTTAGCCCCGCCATGCGCCCGCTGCGCGTTATATCAAAAGTATCGGCATCGCAGCCAAAAAGTTCTTTATCGTGATTCACAGAGGGGGATAAGACAGCATCAACACGTCACCCTTTCCTACCTTCATGTCCCCCTCCCTGACATCCTCTCAGGCCGTAAGCTGCGTATGAGTAAAGGGAGGATTAAATCGCAATATCTCCTCCACTGCATCAGGAATGAGCGATGGATTATCGATAAACATTCGATGTTGCTCCGGGTGTTCTATCAGCAGACGCGTACCTTGGCTAGTCGCCGTTCGGGTCGCCTCAACCGCGCGAGCTATGCGTATTGAGAAAAACGAACAGAATTCGAACTCATTGAGGCTTTCCCCCTTTACAACACCGTTTAACAGAGTGTGGATAACAGCTCCATCCTTGGAATCATCCCGGCGGTTAGCGGCGAGTTCCATACCAATCTCAAAAATTTTCGACGCTGCCAGTTGACCATCTGCAGCTGAAAAATTCTATTTCTGGATAATCCATATCAACCATCACGTCAACCAAATTCAAAAAAAAGGTCTGCCACTTCTGCGGCCTGGCTTGTAAATGCATTACTGACCAGCCGCCGATATTTGATATCGACCTGGGGGATTCATATTGATTATCAACTGACGCATACTATCCGACGACTCAGGGTCATGGCCGCGCGGTTGAGGGTGAGATAGCTCAATCTAAATCTGATCGCTTGGTAATAGCCGAAAAATCACCGCCGGATTCTGTCGAACCCTCTTGCAATGGCACTGGATACTGCTTTCGCAAAGCAGTAAATGCTGCACAAGGTAGGCCCTTGTTGTGTGTCATAGGATTCATGAGATCAAACTGTATTGGACATTTTTTCCTCGTGCTCAATCCCTATAACCCTCTAAACGACATTACTGCTTATTCGGTGTTCGTATAAACTACAGCATGTCACTACTGGAGCCTTCCAACCAACTTATACACAGGCGCAAACTGCTTTAGCGTTGAATCCGGGAGTGGCACCGGTTCGCCCAGCATACGCGCACCCCAGATGATCTTCGCCGTTCTTTCCACAAGTTTCGCAACTTTTAGTACATCTTTTGGGCTCTTTCCAACACACAACAGACCATGGTTGGCCATCAACACTGCACCTCGATCCTTCACCCAGCGAGACACGTCCTCGGCAAGCGCGTCACTACCCGTCAGATTATAATCTGCGACCGGCACCTCTCCTCCCACATAAACATCAAACTCTTCAATGACACAGGGTATGGGCTGACGCACTACGGCAAACATAGAGGCAAACAACGCATGGCAATGCATAACCGCTCCGATATCTGAATACTTGCGAAGACAAGCAAGGTGCAACGATTTCTCCGTTGTTGGTGCCTGAGTTCCTTCCTGCACCGTGCCGGCACTATCCGTCACGACCAGGTCCTCCAGAGTCATGACATCGTAGCCCACAGAAGAAGGGGTCAATACTACGTCGCCGTTGGGGAGACGGGCTGACACATTTCCCGCAGTCCCTTCCACAAGCCCGCAACCGACCATTTCTTTTGCCACCGCCAAGAGGGATTCCCTGATCTCGCGGTCATTTAGGCCATCCATTCTTATCTCCTTCGCAAGACGCAAGCGATTCCACGTATCGCATTCTTTTCATAACCCTCGCTCATGGTAATCTTTCAGAGCCAGCAGTCAACGTCCCCTGATCATTGCAGAGGGAGGAATGTCTCAAGTTGGATCTTCGGAAAAAAGCATTCTTCAAGGATGTAGACGCAGTGACAAAAAAATCTATCCGGGATGCATTAGCTACTGTTGCAATCCAGAGTACGCACCGTACATCCGACGTGGGAGCCCGATATTCTCTGGATTGCAACAGGAGCTAATACCGCTAAAGCAGGAGGGATCCCAATCAACCCTTCAGTTGACATTGCATTCCAGGTGGCGCCGGCTAGGTCCATTCACCTGCTGGTCCGCGGCAATGCAGAAGTGCATACCGATCAGGCGACTAAAAGTCGGGTTTAGAATATCATGGACTACGACTTGGCTCAGTTCTGAGCCCGATGGCCCACGAAGCACTGAGTGCTGTGTCATCAAGGTGCTGCCCGAGAGCGCAGAGCTCTCGGAAATGTTCGGCACCATGAACAAGCGGATATGGAGGCCTAGTAGGTTGGCACCATCGAGATCAGCATGATGCAAAGCCGGGAACTACAAGAACTGATCCGGGTGATACCGCCAAACTTCGCGGACCCAACAGCAGACTTTCAAGCCGTTCGTACCATGCTAGCGCCCTTTCACGGCCACCCTACCGGGTCTGACTTTGCTGTATCTATGAAAAGCTTTGGTGGTATCCCCTGTGGTGACTATAGCTTGGAATTGAAAGAGAACAATGTGACGGTTTTTCATTGTCATGGTGGCGCCTTCGTCTCGACCCCGGTCAGTGAATATCATTTTTACGCAGAAATAATAGCGCGACACGTCGGCTGCAGAGTCGTCATGCCAGACTACCGGCTTGCACCGGAGCACCCCTATCCTGCTGCGATAGAGGACTGCTTCGACGCCTACCAGGGTCTGCTCGCGAACGGCGTGCCGGCATCGCGGATCGCACTGTTAGGAGAATCTTGCGGTGGTAGCCTGGCTCTATCCCTTCTTCAGCGCTTGCGGGAGCAGGCGCTACCCATGCCCGCGTGTTTCGTGTCACTCACGGGCTGGTTTGACCTCGCCGTCGCCAAAGTGCCCTCGTATGGCAAAGACCCTTTCCTTACGGCAGAGTGGGTACGCAACCGCGGCCGCGAGTACCTCGGCCAGCAGCTGCTACTGGACGACCCACGGGTTTCACCGGTCTACGCCGAACTACAGGGGTTGCCACCCATGTATCTGCAGATTGGTCAATACGACACGATGAGCGAGGGTGCACTGACACTGGGCTCGAAGGCCCTCAACGCGGGCGTCGCTGTCACCATGGAAAGCTGGCCGGGCATGATTCACGGCTGGCACGGCCTAGTCAATGCAGACGTACCCGAAGCCACCGCAGCGTGGACCGCTATTGCCGATTATATTGCACAATTGTGCGCCCAATAATAAACCTCAAATTGTTTAGTATTGGTGTTTAACTGGGCTGCGGGTGCACCACCAGATCAGTAATAGCAGTGCAAGCTGCACCACCAGTCGTAACGAGAGGAATGCCTCTGGAACGTCGGGGAACAAATCCGGGTTGAGCCACATGTGTATATTCGCCGGGGTTACACACACCACCAGTAGAAGTAAGCCATTACCTGCCCACTGCCGCCATTGCGAGAAAAGTATGCCAAGCGCTCCGAGTATCTCCAAGACACCGGAGACGTACACGATTTCACGATGAAACCCGATCCAAGGCGGCATAATAGATAGGAAAAAATCGGTGTTGGTGAAGTGGGCAATTCCACCCCCCATGAACCAAAAAAACACAATACCCAATCCGATATTTTTTAATGCACTCACCCCTTTTTACCTACTCACTCTGGCAAAGCACTTCCTGCAGCCAGCGACTGATTTCGCGAACCTCCTCGATACAAATCTCATGTCCCATCGGGTATTCGAACCACTCGACGGCATAACCACTTTGCCTGAGCGCCTCTTGGGAAGACCTGCCCAGTGACATGGGCAATACCTCATCCTGCTGACCGTGACACATGAGTATCGGTATATCGCGGTTCGCCGCAGCCTCAAGACTGCCGAGCTTGTCTTTGTCTGCAAGGAAAGTAGATAGAGCGAGAATCCCGGCTAGCCGTTTTGGATAAAAGAGCGCGATGTGGAGTGCCATAACACCCCCCTGCGAGAAACCTGCCAAGAGAATGCGCTCCGGCGGCATACCATTGTCAATTTCTCGCTGAATGAGGTCTCTAATCTTTAACACCGATGCCTCTAGACCCGGCAACTCCGAACCAGAAGCTGGCGGGAAATCAAACCAGGCCCTCGCTCGCTGGCCACCGAAGGCTGAAATGGGCATCTCCGGCGCATGCGGAAAAACAAATCGCAGCGGGAGCTCTTGCGGCAATTTCAGCATGGGTATTACCGGCTCGAAGTCATGTCCGTCAGCACCTAGCCCATGCAACCAGATCACCACCGCTACCGGATTGGAGGGCGGATCAAGCTCTACCGTTGGGATAAACGTAGCTAGCATGGTAACTCCTGTCGCTCCACTGGCACAGCATGCACTCAGTTCAAGTCAGCCGCGTACTGACGCAGGATCTCTATTGGAACGGTATCCAGTGCCCGTTTATGGGTACGCCTCAGAAAAACTCGCGGCGCCATATTTTTCTCATGGGCCTGCAAAAATCGCGTCGCACACAAACACCAGCAGTCTCCCGGCTTTAGTCCGGGGAACCCATACTCGGGCACTGGCGTACTCAGGTCATTACCGGCAAAGCGCGAATATTGCAAAAACTCCTCCGTCATCTTCGCACAGACCGTATGCGAGCCAACATCTTGTTCACCCGTGTTGCAACAACCATCTCTGAGGTAGCCGGTCACAGGATCCTCGCCACAAGGTAACAGGGGCTCATCGAACACGTTGATAGATTCGTCAATCTGTATTGATTCCACGCCGCAGATATCCTCAGCCTTTAAAGGTGCAGCATACCACGCATTGAGAGTAACTAGGGCCCGTTCGGACCTTGGTTAAACATCTTGTGTACTACACTGCCAAGTGGACCGAGCCTAGTTTTTAAGTATCCATCGTGTGTCGGGCATACATTAGCTGACAGCGATGTTCGTCAATGGGATACTGCATCTCAATCAGGCCGCCCGGTGCTCGTATTGATCAGTCGAATGACGAGGAGGACAATTCTGGGACAAGTATTGCCCGTCAGCCCAATAGCTATCATGCTTAGGTTGCATAAAACTTACCTCCCAGTTGCGCCGACATTGGACACCACCACTGAAGTGACACCGCCGCAGAATACGCGTAGACGCCAATGCAAAATGCAGCCCCCAGGGCGAAACCGCCGCATCCAGTGACCCGTACCCAGCACCGGAGGTACCTCGTATCTGCCTGGAAAACCAATACTGGACGATCCAAGCGGCATTCTGGTACAACAGCAGGCGGCAGTTGGCTAACTCGCGGGAGATGCCCTATGCATAAACTTGTTGTTTCTACCCTACTGGCGTTCGTCGCAAATACAGCTGCTCTGGCCGCTTTGCCCTGGCAGGACGAACCCTTAGCTCAATCGCCGGATTACTGCATGGGCCTCGTCGTAGGCGGCCTCGCCTCCAGCAAGCTAGCGGGCATGTCCCGCAGTGAGCTGTGGCAAGCATGGAGCTACCTGATACGCGGCGGCGCACTCGATAACCTCACAACGTCAAAGGACTATCAGTCGGGGCTCGCCCTGTTCCAAGATGCAACGGACGCCACGTCCGCCGACGCCGTCCTGCAGCACGCGATGGGGAGCTGTGGCCTCGGCCGCTCTGGGCATCAGATCACTGGCTGGTAGGCGCGGCTAAGGCTGGCTACCCGCGGCTACTGTAAACGGGAATAGGGGTTAGCTCTGCGTAGTACCCTTCAAGCCCCTCAAGCGTGATCGGCTGATCGTCCTGACGAATATATTCCTCAGAGGGTGAGCGCCACAGCGCGGTCTTTCGTCCATTGAACGTCAGGCATTGGCCGTTGAAACCAGAAGCCGCTTCACTGGCGAGCCAGACCAGCCCTTGAGCAACGTCCTCAGGCTCTCCAAAACCCATTTCGCGAGCGGATTTAGCGGCTCTATCGATCAGCGGTTGCGTCATATCCGTGCGCGCGACAGGCCACATGGCATTGCAGCGAATCTGGTAACGGGCCAATTCCTTCACTGCGGTATACATGATGCCCATAAGCCCCGCCTTCGCAGCCGCGTAATTTGTCTGGCCAAAATTTCCCACCAGACCCGAGGCAGAGGTCACCTGTATGATATGCCCGCTTCCTTGCTTACTCATCGCTATCGCCGCTGCACGGGTACAGAGAAAAGGACCTCGTAAGTTCACCGAGATGACCTCGTCAAAGTCCTCGTCACTCATTTTCAGTAACGTTCGATCACGCACAATACCCGCATTGTTGACCATCACGTCAATGCCACCAAACTCGCGAACACAGGTGTCGACAAGTTGATTGCACACGTCAACCTCCGCGACAGAGCCCGCTACAGCGCGCACCGCAGCACCCGTATCTGCGATTTCCCGCTCCACATCGGCCAGCGCTGTCTCATTCGTTCCATTGACAACCACCGACGCACCTTGTGCTGCACAAGCCAATGCAAAGTGTCTGCCCAAGCTTCGAGATGAGCCTGTAATCACAATGCGCCGTCCATCCAGTTTACCCATGCGTACAAGGCCTATGATAATTCGGTGGAAATCACTACCCGCTGCTGTCGGGCCCAAAAATAGTCAGGACTGCACTATGCCATGGCTAGGTAGTCATCGGCAATTGGCGAGCACCAGAGAGCTGGGATATGCCTACACAGGAGCAGTGCCTAGCGCAGGCATTCGATAAAAGCTGTCACATTAGCTCTGAGCTTCTGGTCAATGCTGTATGGCTGATCATGATGTGGATTGACGCTGACAAATAATGGCTCAGGCTGAACACTGTCCTGTGAGACAGTCTAGTTTGTAACACTTAGTCTGCTGGCAGTGAGCGCTTATGCGAGCATTGACATTCCATCACGCCACAGCGATCTGAGCACACGGTACTACAATATTTGACGATTCCGGTCACTCAACAGTTCGGATGCAACAGAGGGGGCCGCCGCGGATCAACCGGCCGTTTGGTGTGTGCCTGGTAGCTAAAGTACGAGTCTGTCAGTCCAACCAGAAGTCGTGCCGGAAACGAGCGGTCGATATAACCGGTGTCACGAAGCACCTCCGACAATAGATTACACATCTCCGCGTGGCGTCTCATAGCCTTTTTATAGCCCACCAGATTGCGCATTTCATAAGGATCAGACTCAAGATCATAAAGCTGGGTCCAATGCTTATACTCCGGATACGTGATGAGCTTGTGAGTCGCCGTACGTATGGCAAGAATTGAAGGTGTCCTTGCGACATCAGGTGGCTTCCAGAATTCGTTTTCCTGCCAATACTCGTAGAGAAAAACATCTCGCCAAGCCACATGCTCTTTAACTAGCAAGGGCCGTAAACTATTTCCCTGCATATCCATACCACTGTAAGCTACACCCGCGATATCCAGGATAGTCGGCGCGAGATCTATGTTCAAAACAAGTTCGTCTGAGACCGTCCCAGCCTTTACGGTATCAGGCAATCGCATCAGCAATGGCACGCGAATACTCTCTTCATAAGCAGAACGCTTGTCACCCAACTGATGTTCACCGAGGTAAAAGCCGTTGTCGCTGGTGAAAATGACCAGCGTTTTATCCTTTAATTGCAGCGCGTCCAGTGCATCGAGCAGGCGACCCACATTACGATCCATTCCGCTGACTGTCCTCAGTATGTCCATCCAGCGCGGCGGATTTCGGGGTTTGCGCGGAATACGCAGGGGAGCATACTCTTTCCAGGGCGCCGCAGCATACCAGTTTGGCGCCGGTTTAATCGCTTCCAGCGAATAACTGTTCGCATATTCAGGCATGGGCGTAAAAGGCTGATGCACGGCCTTGAAGCCAATCATCATAGCGAAAGGCTCATTGCGGTTTTCTTCAAAGAAATCTATCGCGAAATCGACACTCCGCGCGTCGACATAACCGGTAGTTTTCGTATCAAACCACGAGCCATTCACCTTAAAGGTGGTATCGTTGTAAAGGCCCTGCCCGCGGAATGTGGCGACATAATCGAATCCCGGACGCTCCCACTGTCTATCCCCGTGGTGCCACTTGCCGATGAAGGCCGTGGTATAACCCGCCGCCTGCAGCGTCGTAGCCCAGGTCTCACGCGGTGGGAAAGGCGTGGTGTTATCGATAGTACCGTTAGTATGATTGTACTGCCCGGTTAGAATAGCAGACCGGCTTGGTGAGCACAGGGACGTCGTGACAAAAGCATTACGAAAACGCATACCCTCTTGAGCCAATGCATCCAGATTAGGCGTTCGCAGAAAGGGAAATCGCGCGTCCACATCTTGCTCTCGCTGCACGACGCCCAGCTCATCCCAACGCTGATCGTCGCTAACAATCAGAAGAATATTCGTCCATTCCTGCTCATCAGAATAAGCAAGCGATGAAATAATACACAACAGACATAACAGAAAAACCGCAAGCCACGCTTTATGCGGGCCATCTCCTATCGCCGGCGAATCGAAAAATGTCACCTGCGCCGTACCTCTAATTCAAACCTTTTCATCAGACATGTATCCACGGCACTAATCTCTGGAATCATCTTAGCGACACTATCCGGGATCATCCGTCTTACCCATACAGAACCGTGTCCGCTGACTTTTTCTTGCTATCCTTTTACCTGAATTTTAATTCTATACTAGGGAACCGCGAAGCAAAATCAACGTTAACCACTCTCGGCGAATATACTATGAGCGCACCAAGGATTTTTTATATGGTTCTGACCGCAGCTGGCCTAGTGGCTCCCTAGTATTTCAACATCCACTTTATGTAGCAAAGTGGAGGCGGCTTCGATGTTTCACAATTCATAGCGGCAGCAGCTAGCTCATTCGCCGCCCAGTCCCTCAGCTGGGATCTCTCCATTGCCTGTATTGCGGGTTCGTCTTGGATTTACTTCAAATAAAAAAGGCTGGGATTGAAATTGTTCTGGCTTTCCGTCGTGCTCACGTTTGCAGTCGCCTATGCTGTTGCTTTTCCTCTGTTACGATTTGTACGCCAGGGTAAACTGGAAGCTATGCCCGTCGCGGCGTCTAGCGCATGACAGATAAGTACGGTCCACTGCGGCGTGATTGTAATGCGTGCCGAGCTGCACAGTCCGATCATGCTGCGAGGCTGCGACAGCCACTATACTTGCAAGTGAGATGCGGAGGGGATAACTCGGCAGATGGCTACGGGTTCAGCTGATGGCAATATTGTTTGCGTTACCTGCGGCGACAGAGATTAACGTTAAGCGAGGTCACTCCAGGCGAATGATCTGCACAACGTTAATGTGATAAGCCCGACCTGTTAATATAATTCAGCGTCAGCCTTTCAAGGAAAGGAAGGAGAGATTGACGTCACAAGGCCAGAGCGTGCAGCATCATACCTAACGCTGCCAGATATCCATACGCAACACGAACCCGAAGAGAGGGTAACAGTCAATGAGCGGATTCAAAGAATACGACAACTATGATGGGCTAGGCCTGGCAGAACTCGTGCAAAACCGAGAGATCAGCGCGTTAGAGCTGCTGGAAGAAGCGATAGACCGCACAGAGCACGTCAATGGCGAGCTGAATGGGGTAGTCTGTAAGTTCTACGACAAAGCCCGTTCAGCCGCAGCCCGCGGCCCAGCTGAGGGGCCCTTCTGCGGCGTACCCTTTCTGCTCAAGGATCTTGACATGCAGATGAACGAGACGGTGTGCACAAACGGTAGCAGCTTGTGGCGCGACGCGATTGCACATGATGACAATACGCTGGTAAGACGCTACAAAGATGCTGGACTGGTCATCTTTGGTAAGACAAACTCACCGGAGTTAGGTCTGAATCCGGTCACCGAGCCCACCGCTCACGGGCCTAGCCGCAACCCCTGGAACACGCGAATAACCCCTGGCGGCTCCAGCGGGGGTTCCGCTGCCATGGTGGCAGCGGGCGTGTTGCCCATTGCCCATGCATCGGACGGCGGCGGGTCAATTCGCATCCCAGCCTCTTGCTGCGGCCTGGTGGGTCTAAAACCTTCTCGCGGGCGCATACCGCATGGCCCTGACAAGGGCGAGGGATGGGCCGGCCAGTCCACTAGCCACGTCGTCAGCCGCACGGTGCGTGACTGCGCAGCGATGCTAGATGCGACCGCCGGGCCAGAATGTGGCGAACCTTACAGCGCACCCCATTTCTCGGGTTCCTTTCTGGCCGCTTTAGACAACGCGCCACGCAGACTGCGCATCGCCTTCAGTCGTGAAAAATGGGGATTAGGCGAGTTTCAGCCGGATATAGTTGCTGCGCTTGATCAAAGCGTCACCCTGTTAAGTGAATTGGGCCATGAGGTCGAGGAAACGCGCCCTGAATTCGATGGCACCGCCGGGGCCTCCGCGCTGTTTACTGTGATCTGCGTGTCCACTGCGCACAAGCTGCAATTACGTGCCGAGGAACTGGGGTGTTCGATAGACAACCTGGATGTTGAGGACGGCACCCGCATGACTGCGGAGAGAGGTCTGGCCATCACTGCCACCGACTACGCCAAGGCACTTCACTTTAATCATCAACTGGGTCGTATACTTGGCCGCTTCCACGAGCAGTACGATGTATCCATAGCGCCAACACTCGCAAGCCCCCCCGTGCCTGTCGGCTATATCAGCGAGGCTTCTGCAGAACAGTACGGCGAGCGCATGTTCGGTTATATGGGCGATACCCCTGTCTATAACCAGACCGGCCAACCTTCGATATCACTGCCACTGCACTGGAACGATGCCGGACTGCCCATCGGGATGATGTTCTCCGCGGCTTACGGCAACGATGCGCTTGTGTTACAGCTGGCGAGACAACTAGAGCTGGCGGTTCCCTGGCACGACCGCCGTCCGCCCCTTTGGTCAGGTGACAAGCGCTGAGTTCGCGGGGTTTGGCGCGATTTTGCACTTCGACCAGCCGATGGAATTTGAAGGCATATCCCGTTAGCTGAACCCATTCAGAGCGGGCTCCAGCCGCCATGAAAACCGTGAGGTATATGGTTTCTCAACCGAACGGTAGCAATAGGTTCGGAGAGTGAGTCAGCATCGAGTATCAACAATTCCGACTTTTGGGTATTGGCGTCGTATACAGCACTCAAAAGGTAGCCATCAGACTCAGGTGAATCAGGTTTCCTCGGCACGAATATGCCTTCAGAAACAAACCGACCGCAACCGGCATCGAAGACCTTTACCTCGCCATTAGAGAGATCGATACGCTGTAATGCATTGTAGAAGCCGGGCGTATCATTTTGACAGATACCCGCAGTATAAATATACCGTGATGGACGCCCTGTCCGGCGCCAGTCCCACTGGGGAAATTCGCAGGGCAAGTCATTGGGCAGATTTTCCGGGGAGACTGCACCGGTTTGTATATTGAAACGGTAGCGTTGCATCTTCCCTGTCGCCGGGAAGGGTTGGTGGAAGATATCTCTGTATTGAGCTTTAGCTTCTTCGCCCTGCTGCTGATTGAGCTCTAGCACATCTACAAACAATTCTCCTCTGTCCTCCCACGCATTAGAACAATGTGCAAAGGTGAAGGGATCTACCTCAAAGGTACGCACCAGGCTGAAATCCTCTAGTGCGACCACATATACTTTCATTCCAAGTTCAGGCTGGTATTCCATATTCTGATCAATCGTTTCACGCGCTAGCATGACATTCAGCGGGCGCTTGAAAGAAACGGGCATCACCATAAGAATCAGAAAATTTTTCGTCATTGCGTTGTCATGACAAAAAGCCATTCTGTCCACCTTGACGCTGCCTCGTTTGGCCATCCTGCCATCAGGCGCAACACGGAAAAGGTCCACTCTAGGGCCGGTCAGGCTGGCGGCCATACCAAAGTTAATGTAGTCGCCTGTATCCGGATGCACCTTGCCGTGTGCACTGTAGGTTTCACGCGGACGCAGCGCCCCGTCGAAGTCCTCTTCACCCATGGTCTGAAGGGTATCAAGGTCAAGTCGCCAGGGCCGTCCACCTTCAAACAAAGCCAGCAATTTACCACCGTGGTAAACAACACTTGTATTGGCGCAGTTTGCTGGCAGGTGGAAGTTTTTGAAAAAGCCACCGGGGGCATTGTGCCCATAACTGCGGTACACAACTTTTTGGGCAGCGCTTTCGTCCAGGTATTTCGGCGTCTTTACGAAACTGCAGCGATAGTGTACCTGACCATTCTCAATACGAAAGCTGCTAACTCCACCATCGCCATCGAACCAGTGCCCGAACGGCTGCCCCGCCAACTCATTGCGCGCAGGTCCGGCTCGTAAGAAAATACCCCGGATGCCGTCTGGGATTGTGCCATCTATTTCTCTGGCTGGAATAACGTAGGACATGTCGTCCTGCATGGTCCGGAACCCTGTGCAATGAGCTGTCAGTGGATTATCCCAGTTCAACGCCTATCTCCTCTATCTAATGCAAACTCACTGTACTCGTAAACTGATTTTAGGCGCCAGTATTGCGCTACTCTCAGCCTTGAGAAGCTCACGGTGCCGATAGTAGAGAACATCCTGGAATGTCTTCAGATGCACTCCAAAGTGCACGTACCGAGATAGGGGCACATAGCCTTATCTTCCCAGCAGACATTGCGAGCCCAAGAATCCGAAAACTTGCTGCTCTGAAGCACCCAATACGGGCGCTAACGGGTAAGACCTCGACCACCGTCAACCACCGTGACGTGGCCTGTAGTGAAGGCCGCATCACAAGCAAGATACGTCACCGCCGCGGCAACATCCTCAGGCTTACCCAAACGCTGCAAAGGCGTCCTCTTTATCGTCTCATCTCGCATAGCAGTATCGTAGGATTCCTCATCTTCGGGCCAAAGAATAGCCCCTGGTGCGACACCGTTTACCCGGATACTTGGCGCCAGCTCCAACGCAAGGCTGCGGGTCAGCGATGCCAGTCCGGCTTTAGCAGCACAATAGGCATTGTAGTCGCGAAGAGGTGTTTCAACGTGGACATCCAGTAGGTTCACAACGCTGGCTTTTCCACATGACTGCAATCCAGGCAGTAGACCTTGGATGAGGAAATAAGGGCCTCGTAAGTTATCGTTCAGCATCTCATCAAATTGACGCTGGGTACACGTCTCAATTGGCGTGGGGGAGTACGAGGAGGCATTGTTAACCAGCAAGTCAATCGAACCATACTTTGTAATGATTTCTCTCGCCAGATCACTGACCTGCGCCACATTACCAAGATCTGCTTGAAAGGTCGTGCAGGACCCTGCCCTGATCTCGCATAGTTTATCAGCCAAAGCACGAGCGCTACCTTGCGAGCTACGATAATGCAACGCAATGTCAAACCCACGCCGATGAAGCTGCACAGCAATCACCTCGCCAATTCGCCTGGCTGCTCCCGTCACTACGGCAACACGACCCGTTTTCAATTCCATACTGTCCCGTTAAGCAGACAAATAAAAGGGCATCCACCATACCATGTAATGCAAGCCGCCAGCGCTTACTTGCGGCTACACAGCGCGTTTGGCCTTCCATTTATGCCTGCTATGTCTTGCGAAGCGCCGCTCATGTCAGCGCAGAGTCGGGTAGCCAGACGCCGTGGAAACCAATCGGCACGCGCACCGGCAGCTGCACGCGCGCAATCGGACCAGCAGACATATCTGTGGCATCAAACAAACAAAAAGCGCTGTTATCATTACCGCGACAAGTACGCCGGGTGGAAAAAGTCATGTGAGTGCTTCATCCAAAGCTTATCTTACCGCGCCGCGTCGACAACAACCTCGTCGCCCTGATCATAAGAATTCATAATATGGAATATGAAACAGCGCGGCACATCAAACCATTTAACATCCTTGTTAGTGCCCTCGCGGGCATTACCCCGAATCGGCAGGGAGCATCATGATCCCACTTAAATGGCATCTCACTCCCGCTGACCGCGCAACGCCAGGAGAATCTGACGGGCATCTCCATGAAAACGACATATTTTCTCGTAGCCGCAAAGTCATGGACCATGCTGGGGCCGGTCATGCTAATAGGCTCGACCTGGAGCATGTTGCCGCTGGCATCGGCACGCATAGTAGCGATTGCGATACCATTTTGCCTGCCCATTCTCGATACGAACACCATGCACCATGCCGTCGCCACCGAAAAAATGCTCCGCCACACCTGAGGACGCATTACTGCCGTTACGCACGTATAGCCCGCTTAGTTCGGCAGGAATGCTGCCCTCCACCTTGAGGTCGGTCACAGTCACCTCATCTGTGACCGGCCTGAAATTACCCTCGTGCCAGAACTTAACCACGGGTGGTTCTTGGGTGCATCCCGTGGTCACACTTGCGGTGGCCAGCCCAATGGCGCTCACTCCGGTGTACCCCAGAAATTGCCTGCGTTTCATCGGTCTTTCCTCGCACCGCATGCTGATAGGCGTACTCCGCCGCAGTCTAGCGCACAGTGGCAAGACAGGCATCTCGAATGTCCTCCGTGCTGGAAGTGGCATATCTCAACCTCAGCGCTTACCCAACAGGACGCAGCTCCCTATACTGTTGGCGACGTTTTCCAACTGAGGATGGGACATGCATCCCTTCAGTGTGCTGCTTACATCGCCGCTCGACGGACGCTTTCGATATGCCGTGGCTAGACAGCGATGGCTTCACCGTGCATAAGTCAGGGAGTTACTCCTCCCTCAAACTGCACCAGGTGGAAGACGAACTAACGAATAGTGCGAGCAACCCGCTATGCGCATTCAGCCACCAACACTTACTTTATTGAAGGAGATTCCCGTGTCTATTCTTGACAAATTTAATCTGCGTGGTCAGGTAGCCGTTATCACCGGCGCTGGCAAGGGCATAGGTGCAGGCATCGCACGAGCGTTCGCAGAAGCGGGCGCCGACGTCGTCATTGGCGCCCGTACAGAGAACGATCTGCAAGCGGTGGCTGCTGATGTTGCCTCTCTGGGCCGACGCGCTGCAATTGTGCCGACCGATGTACTGGATTTCGATCAGCTACAGGCTCTCGCGGACCGCGCGATAGCAGAGTTTGGGCGCATCGATATACTGGTCAATAACGCCGGCGGATTTCCCCCAAAACCGGCACTGCAGACAACCCGTAAGGAGTTCGAAGGAGCGTTTCGCTTCAATGTGACCACTGCCTTTGAGCTATCGCGTATCTGCGCACCTCTGATGGTCGAATCGGCCGGTGCTGGCAACATTCTGAATATTTCCTCCATAGCCGGTCATAAGCCAACTCCATGCTTTGCTGCCTACGGCACCGCCAAAGGTGCGCTCTCCTTATTGACCCAGGAGCTCGCCCAAGAGTTCGCGCCAAAGATACGTGTCAACGCTATTGCCGTCGGCTCCACCAAGACCGATGCACTGAACACGGTACTCACACCTGAGGTCGAGCAGGTTATGGTGGATCTGACACCGATGGGTCGTCTGGGGGAAGTCGAAGACATCGCGTTGGGTGCGCTTTACCTGTGTTCACCGGCTGCCGCCTATGTAACCGGGGATGTCCTGGGTATCAACGGCGGCCTGGAGCGCCTTAATATGCAGATGCCTCGGGCCTGGGGGGGCATGGGATAGGCGCGATTCGTTGCTGCAGTGACCGGATATTGGCCAGTATTGACCTCTCCTGCGCCGCCGATACCGCCCTACACTATACCTTCATTATTGAGGAGCATATCGCTATGCCTGTCCTGTCCCACACCCCGCTTGATGTCCCAGTGCGGCCGCGGAATCGGGAATACGATGTCGCCCAAGCACTGGCGACAGACTGGTTCGACCAGCACGCCTTCAAAACGGCCTGGTTCAATGCGATGTCCATCACATTCCCCTTGGGCGAGAAGTTTTTCATCGACAGTGTCAGATATTACTTGGATCGCATAGACGACCCCAAGCTCAAGGCAGACATACGAGGCTTCTGTGGACAGGAAGGTTTCCACCGGCGCGAGCACCAACGCTACAATGAAACACTATGCAAAGCGCGAGGTTACGACCTTGACCGAATGGAGGCGAGGCTGGAATCTAACATCAAGCGCGCCTACCGCTTCCTCTCCCCGCTGGAGCGTCTTGCCGCGACGGCAGCGCTAGAACACATCACTGCCATTATGGCGGAGTCCGCCCTTAATGAAAACGACCCGATGATCGACAGCGCGCCTGCTGCCATGCGTGCGCTCTGGCAGTGGCACGCAGCTGAAGAGCTTGAACATAAATCGGTCGCATTTGACGTCTACCGAGCAGTGGGTGGCTCGGAGAGGTTGCGCAAGCGCGCCATGCGTCAGGCCACGTTTTTCCTCATGGTGGACGTCATGATGGGCGTGCTGCACATGCTACGTAAAGATCGAAAATTGTGGAACCTGCGTCTATGGGCGCAGGGGTGGTCATTTTTGTTTGCTAAGCACGTCGGTATCCTGCGCAGAGTCTGGTCAGCATACAAGGAATACTACCGGAACGGCTTCCACCCTTGGCACCGAGATACCCGGCCCCTGCTTGCAGGGTGGCAAGATAACGAGGACAAGCGACTACTGGCATAGGACATCACCCCGCGGTCCATCGCGCGTCAGCAAAATGCACTGATGATATCGTCCGAATAACGTTTCACCGCGTCGATTTTCTTATCCAGCGCATCTGTATCCCCATGGTAGAACGGCCAAGGCATAGTCAATATATGCGTCACGCCCGCATCTTGCAGGCGTTTATATCCATCAATATCCCAGGCATCAGACGGCGTCGCCATGATCTCAAAGGGTTCGCTGCCACGACCATATTCGCCGCGCCATGCACTTATCCTGTCAATACACCCAATAATTTCCTCGCTTGACTGAAGATCGGTTACCCAACCATCACCGAGCCGCGCTGCCCGACGCATGGCCGGATCGGAAATGCCCCCTATCCATATCGGGATATACTCAGCAGGCGCTGGATTCATTTCCAGTGCACTGAACTGATAATGCTTTCCGTCGTACTCCACCAGCTCACCAGTCCAAAGCAATCGCATGATCTCCAGCATTTCATCGGTTCGTTTTCCGCGAGTTCGAAACTCTGCACCCATCAGACCAAATTCATCCGCAGACCAGCCAACGCCAATTGCAGGAATCACCCGGTAGCCGGAAACTATAGCCGCCGTACTGATCGCTTTTGCAACGAGAAACGGGTTGCGCATAGGCAGCACGAACACATTATTGGTAAATCGCAGACTCTTCGTGATTGTTGCCAGTGCCCCTATCATGACCCAGGGATCAGGCCAGTCAGTGAAGGGTTGCCAGCGCCGACTGCCGTCCTTGGTATAGGGGTAGGGCGTGGATAACGTCTCAGGGTTGACCACGTGGTCCGAAAATGACATCGCAAACCACCCGTGACTATCCGCCACAGGTGCCAATTCAGTAAGATGCGCAACACTACTGAAGGAGGTGGAAAGAACAAACTTCATGATATGCTGCTCCAGAAGGCTGGCAACGCGAGGTGTATCCTGAGTTCGGAGATCAGCTTGCTCGATTGATATTGATCAGGTCGCTGGGCTGAACGTAGATCCGGCTGAGGCATTGCCCGGGCTCTTCGTTAAATTGGTCAATTTCTCCCATCTTGCAACGACTGGCATCGAAGACCAATACTTCCGAGATGTCGCGACAACCAATACCCGAGAACTGCACGAAAGCATACTTGGCTTTGGTCGGTTTGACAGCAGTAAATGATAGCGATGTCGCGGTATACAGGATATTGTCCTGGTTGATCACTCGAAGACGCGGCACCAGAGAGCTGATGCGGTAACCCAGGTTATTCTGTAATTTGACCTGAAGCCTGCAGGCCTCGTCCATTTCCACGACCTCGGTGACCTCAAGTACTGCACTGTTCTCCGGCCCATCGGATTCAAGCTGCACATACTCCCAGGTTTGATCACTATTCAATAACACCTGCTGGCCATCACTGGTGACCGCGATGATTCCCGATTGCGCCAAAGCCACCACGCTTAAGGACAGGAACAGTAGAGCAAGACCTAGTTGTTTCATCGACCCAATGACCTTTTGGAGACCCCTGATTGAACCGCAATTATTGCATTTTGTTGCATGCAGGGTATCGTCAGTGCATGGCGTACGCAAGATTTGACACCAGTAGCACGCGACCCGAAGCGACCTGAGCTCGCCAGACGCTGAACCGCGATACTGCACCGAGGCCCCTGGAGGCAACTCCCTATGAGCGTCGACTACCGAACCCGCCGCGACGAGGACGTCGAAGACATTGACTTTGTGACATTTTTCACAAGCGTGTTGCCGCATCTGCTGGATAAGCATGCGGCATGTGTTACACCCTGGCTACAACAAAACACACCGAATGACCTCAGCATCATCTGTGGCGAGGCCAGCTGGCAACTCAGAGGCGTCAAAAGACGCATCCTTGCGGCTCCCGGGATCAGTTCAGAGGGCCTACTGGTAAGGCTGAGTACAGACGAGTTTTCCGGCCTCATAAATGACCTCTACACGCCTATGACATTTTTTGTCAGTGGGGATCTGGATATCGTGAGGGGCGATATGTCCACTTTCCTGGATTGGTGGTTGATTATCCGCGCGCTTGTCGATGGCCGCACAGTGCATATCCCAGGCGGTATTGATTTTCATGGAAGCGATGGAAAGGCACTAGACCTCACGCACTCCTTTCACATGGACGATCCGGTTGAGGATATGCGTCACTTTCTCCAAACAGCCGGTTTTCTGCATATCCGCGGCGTATTTACCGAGGGAGAAATGGCGGCGGTATCCAATGATATCGACGCACACCAGGACAAGTACTACGAGGGAGACGATAAAAGTTGGTGGGCAACTACCAGAGAGGGAGCAAGGCGCCCGGTTCGCCTGCAGCGTTTTGATCACTACTCGGCTGCGACGCGTACCCTCCTGTCCGACCCCAGGTTCTTGATGATCGGCGACATCAGTGGGAATGGGCATGTGCACGCCGGACTGCAGGACAATGCTATTGAAGCGCTGATAAAACCTTTGAATGTGGTCGAGGGCATTTCAGATCTGCCATGGCACAAAGACTGCAGTCTGGGCAGGCACAGCTACGAGTGCTGCAGCCTCACCGTTGGCATTTCCGTCACCGGTGCAGAGGCTGACTCTGGACAGTTACGCGTTATTGCGGGCTCGCACCGGGTATTAATGTGGCCTGCACTGCTGTCCAACGCGGAACAGCACGGACTCCCAGTCATTGATCTGCCCACGGGCACAGGCGACATCACTGCACATCTCAGCTGCACACACCATATGTCCCAGGCACCGCGCGTCAGAGAAAGACGGGTCATGTACACCGGCTTCCGCCTACCGTCAGTAGCAGTCGACAATCGTGTCGCGTCAAAATCGCGCATCAGTCGGGCACGAGAGGCTGCCTATAAAAATGTGTCACAGTAAGTATCCCAGTCATGGGTAACCTGCGAGATAGGCGCTCTGGTCAGAAATCCCGATCGCTTTTGTGCGCGCAAAGCCTCAAATCCAGAGGAAGACGGGTCAGTCCATGACTTGATTGTAGCTGGTCTGTACCCTTTGCATCCCGGATTGTGCGCCGTCCGAGATCACAACTGATTGAAATTCTGCCTGTTCGTATTGCAGTGCTTGGGGCAATGGCAGATCGCCTACTTTCGATAATATACGCTTTAATCCCACGAGAGCCTCAGGCGATCGCCCAGCCAGATCGCAAGCCAATGCCATTGCAGCGCCTATTGCTTCTCCCTCCTGCACCAATCTGCTGATAGCACCGAGCTCGTAGAGACGTCGCGCGGATACCGCGTTACCCGAGAGAACCATATCGACAGCAGTAGCATGACCCGCAAGCCGGGCAAGTCGACTGCAACCGCCGATGCCAGTGGTCAGTCCCATGCCAATTTCCGGCTGGGAAAAATGTGTTTGTGCTTCCGCTATCCGAATATCGCAGGCCCAGCCCAATTCGGCACCGCCTCCCGATGCATTGCCTGAAATCGCCGCAATACTGATCATGCCCTCGTGGGTTAACTCATCTTGCACACTGAACCAGCCTTTTCCACTACCGGTTTGCTCACGGCCCTGCACTCCGTTGAGCAAGTCCTGAAGCCAGGCATGCTCCAGCCAGTGGCCCGGGAGACCCGATGCGAGTACGACCACCCGAGCACCGGATTTACGGCTGGCCCGAAGTGTTTCTGCAAGTTTATCAATTGCTGCCCAGCATATCTGGTTACTACGCAAGGGGTCGCTGAAAGTGACGAGCGCAACCGCATCGCTCAGGTGACTGTCCACAGAGTAACTCACAGCCCGGACTGACCCTAGCCGGGAAACTGATCGAACTGAGGCATATCATTGGGCAAGTAGTGAAAGCTCTGCTTTTCACTACAATACATCGCCATTTCAGGGTCACCGCAGGCTGAGGGATCATCCAGGGTGCCCACTTTCAATATAATTATACCCGGTATGGCAGGAGGCTGGCTTGTCAGTGAGGTGCCGCAGTCAGGACAGAACGATCGTATTACTGGAGACTCTAAGTCACTGCGTTTAAAATCTCTTGGCTTTCCAAGGGTATAGCGGAATCCACTTAAAGGCATAGCGAGTGCAACATTGGCGGCACCACCTGAAATATACTGACACTCGCGGCAATGACATAGAGCGCGCATGATAGGCTCGCCTTCTGCCTCGTAGCGAATATTTCCACAGTAACAGCCGCCGGTCATTTTCATTGTCTTATTCCTCGTCGCTACACAGCCCTGTTTCAAACATGCATAACACCTGTTATTTGAAGTGTAGCCGTTTTTTTTGCTTGAGTAACGGGATCTTCAGCATCTCTCGCTGTGCTACTCTCCACGGTATCAAAAGGAGAATATACCGTTGACCAAAAAAACCGTGTTCATCACCGGTGTTACCGGCTCAATGGGGGGCGCGGGACTTGACGAGTTAATGCGTCGCCGCGAACGCTTCAACATCGTAACTTTGGTGCGCCCCTCGTCAGTCAATAAGCGCAAAATGCGGCCATATGTCGGTGAACCGGGTCTAAAAATCGTCTGGGGTGACCTCACTCACTACCCAGACGTGCTGCAGTGTGTCACCGGTGCAGACACCATCCTGCATCCCGCTGCGATGATTACCCCAGAAGCGGATTACCATCCAGTGATAGCGCGGAAGGTGAACGTCGGCTCCATGGAACATATTGTCAGAGCCATCAAGGCACAGCCAGAACCCGATAATATCAAGCTGGTGAATGTCGGTTCAGTCGCAATGACGGGAGACAGACGTTATCCCATTCACGTGGGCCGTACAGGTGACCCAATTATGCCGAGCCCTTACGATTCTTATTCCTGTGCCAAAATCGATGCCGAACTGCTTGCCGCAGAGTCGGGATTGAAATACTGGGTAAGCTGCCGTCAGACCTTCGTCGCGATCCCAGATACGCTGGGCCTATTGGACCCAGTGATGTTCCATCAACCACTGGATACCTGCATCGAGTTCTGCACAGCCCATGACTCAGGTTTGCTACTCGCAAATGCCTGCGAGGATGATGTCCCTGAATCATTCTGGCGCAAATTTTACAATATCGGCGGCGGACCCTCTGCGCGTGTAACATTTGTCGAACTTATGGCGCGCATATTTTCAGCCCTTGGCCTCGGGACGCCAGAGCAGTTAAGCCAGCGTAACTGGTATGCGCTCAGAAACTTCCACTGCCACTGGTATGAAGATTCTGCCCTGTTGAACGATTACCTCCAGTTTCAGACCATGGGTATAGACGAGTATGTGGAGTCCATTGTAGATGGCGCACCCTGGTACATGAAGCTACCCACCAAACCGGGAGTCAACTGGCTGATGAATCGCAAGTGGGTCAAAGCCTTGATCCGTGCGCTGTTGTTGAAACCTTT
>JABSPW010000157.1 GCA_013214285.1 Halioglobus sp.
TGCTGTCTGACATCGACTCGGAGGTCATTCGACAATACGGGATTCTGAATACGGAAGTGTCCCGAGACGACACGTTTCTGTACGGCATTCCTTTCCCCGGTGTTTATGTGTGTGACGAGCAGGGCGTGGTAATCGCCAAGTTTTTCCACGACAGTTACAAAAAGCGCGACAGCGCGGAGTCTCTGCTTGCCGCGGCCCTCGGCGAGCATATTATCGAGGACGATGCGCCCCAGGCGACTGCCGGCGACAAGGAAATCAGGATTGCTGTCGCTGTACAAGGGGGTAAAGGCAGTCTTCGCCAGGGTATCGTGCGGAATCTGCTGGTCCGCTTCGAGCTCAGTGCCGGACTCCATATCTACAGTGAGCCGGTTCCCGAGGGTATGGTGGCCACCCAGGTCGAGGTCAGTGGCCCCCCCGGTTTTGCCACGTTGCCCGTGCAGACCCCCCCGACCGAGGACCTGCACCTTCAATCCATAGGCGTGGATCTAAAGGTCTGGAATAATACGGTCGATATCGTTGTGCCGTTCTATGCCAGGGGAGAGCTCGCCAGCGAGACACGACCACTGGATGCGGAATCGGTCGATATCGAGGTAAACGTGCGCTACCAGGCCTGCACGGAACACGCGTGCCTGTTACCGAAGACCGAATCGTTTGCACTCAACCTGCCGCTTGACGTCATCGATGTGCCGAGGCTGGGTTTCCATACGGGGCACAGCCAGCGGGAAGGCCGCTATGATAGCACTCCCGCCCTGCGCCGCCTATTCTGGCGCAAACTGCAAGCCAATCCGCTGGGCCTACCCAAGTTTCTGCTTAAAAGCATCAAACTAGAGCTCGCCGCGCGCAAGCGGGCAAAGGCCGGGAAGGCCAACGGTAAGTAGCCCATTAACATTAAGGAACCACACTGCGACAAGGCACATCTGCTCGCAGATTATGGGATAGGACCCAGATTTTATCCCTGATGATATTGAACACACCTCGTAATAATTCGCCCTATGGGTCACTCTCATCGGACAGAAGACAGTACCAAAATGTCGGCGGCGCACCGGTAGCATCGCAAAACACGCGAGCCACCTACCTGGCGATCGGTGCCACCGGCGGGCAATTAGTCCTCCGATTTGGGGTCAGTCGGGTGTTTCGTGTCGACCGGTCACTGGGGCACGCCGTCCGTTATCGGGGCCTTGTACTGCCAATGTTCCAGTACTCGGATGACCAACTGCTCAAATACGGCGTTGTATACCGTACCAGCAACCTTGGTGCTTCGAACGCAACACCCAGCCATATCTATCAAGGCTATTTTTCGTTATCGAGATGACAACGCATTCCATGCGTGCCGCTTCGAAGAAATAACAGTCTCAGCGTTTGTGGTAACGTGATTTCCTTGTGCAGCCAGAGATATAAGAATTGGTGTCCCGATCAATCAATTCGAGGAGCGTACATGCGTTGGATAAAAAGAGTTCTGCTTGCCGTAGTAGCCCTGTTAACGATCACCCTGGCAGCTTTGCTACTCAGTGGCAAGGGAGACACTGTGCGACTGGTTTGGGACTTCAATTTTTCCGCACCAGACCAGCCTTTTGATCCCAAAGATACCGCGGCGCCTCCCGATTACGCTCTCGAAAAAAACTGGGCAGCGCTGCCCCATCGCGAAGACTTGGCCAATATCATGCCTCCCGGCTTGGAACGCGAGGTGGAGCAGGGCAAAGCACCGGTGGACGTCTTTTTTGTGCACCCTACCGGCTTTTTAAAAGGACATAGCTGGACTTTCTCCATGGATCCCGCTACATCGACTGAAGAGAACACCCAATGGATGATCGTGAATCAAGCTGGAGCGTTCAATGGTTGCTGTAACATCTACGCACCACGCTATCGCCAGGCGAGCATATTTACCTATTTCAATGTTGATGAAACAACACGCGACCAAGTCCTGGCTTTCGCTTATCAAGACGTGGCGCGTGCGTTCGACTATTACCTTGAGCACTATAACGATGGCCGGCCCGTAATGCTTGCAAGCCACAGCCAAGGTACACATCACGCTATTCGGCTGCTGCGGGAGAAGATCGATAGAACCCCGCTGGCACGCCGTCTGGTGGCGGCCTACTTGATCGGTGGCGGTTTGAAAACGGAGGAGTTCTCTGGATTAAGAGATATTTCCCTATGCGACTCGCCCCGAGAATTGGGCTGTGCGGTGCACTGGGATACGTTCAGTATGGCGGTATTAGAAGATGCAGAGAACACGGGTAACGTCTGCACGAATCCTCTGACATGGAAACTAAACGGGGGACTGGCGCACAAGGGGCTACATGTGGGCGCAGTTGCCTCTGCAGGTGAGTATTTCCTTAGGCTGAGTGGCGACGATAGCGCGAGGGGTGTCCGCTTTGACGACATGGGTGCGCCAGTGGCGCATCTCGTAGAGGCTCAATGCCGCGGCGGCAGGCTCTACATCACCGACCAGACCCACATCGTGTTGGGCGGGAGCAGTGGCCTCGACGGCAATTACCACGGCCTAGATTACGCCGTATTCTACATGGATATTCGCGAGAACGCTCGTTTACGTGTGACCACTTACCTTGTGCTCGATCATGATCACTGACCGGGCAGGCCACAATACAGGCCGTCTACACGGGGTGAATACGCCCAAAGACGGTGCGATTGCAACGGCAATACTATCGAGCGACTGTAGATTCCCGCTTTCGCATTGCCGGTAGCCCATACTCATAACGCTTGTGAGGGCCACGCAAACTTGCGCCAAACGAAGCTGACAGTGTTGCTAAAATTCCCACTCAGGTTTCGCCTTATCCATCATCGCCTTGACACCAATTCTGTAATTTTCTTCCTGCATCATTTTTTGCAGTAAGCGCTCTGATTCGGTGACAGCGCTAGCAACATCTCCGTGCATGTCAGAGTAAATTTGACGCCTAGTGATCTTCAGGGACTCAGGGGATACATAGTCGATCATATTTCTAACGTACTTCATGCTTTCATCTACAAGGACCTCCGGCGCGTGCAGGCCGTTCAGCAAACCCATACTCAATGCCTCATCACTCATGAAAATACGGCTACTCAGCAGAATATCGTTGGCATGGGTAAGCCCAATCATTCTGGGCAGCAGCCAGCTTAACCCGTATTCCGCGGGCAAATTAAGTTTCCCATGGGCTGTGGTCATCTTGATGCCGGGCACGGCAAATCGAATGTCGGTAAAACAGGCCAGCGCCAGGCCCACCCCGGCAGCAGGACCGTTGACAAGCGCAATCACCGGCTTGCTCAGACCGAAGTGGTACGCAAAAGCCGCATCGAATTCCTTGCGTATGCCATAGCCGGGCTCAGCCAGTCTATCAGGTGTTCCCGGATCGTAGGCGCCTCGTTCGACGTGCCCCTCCAACGCCTTGCTATCACCCCCAACACAGAAGGCTTTTCCCGCGCCGGTGAGCATGATTGCCCGCACAGTCCGGTCTTGATCTGCCTGCTGCAGCACGTATCGATACTCCGTATGCATGCGTCCGGTCCATGCGTTCATACGATGCGGGCGATTCAGCGTAATTGTCGCTATGCCCTCGTCGACGGCATAAAGTATCGTTTTCAATTTCATCAGAGCACCATCTCATCGCTTCTGTTGCAACGCACATCGCAATCTTTCTATGTGCCATCGCCAGTCGCAGTGTTACATTCTTGTCCCGCAAAGAATCATAATTCTTGCGCTTTGCGGAACGCTAAACTATTTGACGAATTCAGGCGTCGCGATTGCACAACATCGATGCACACTTCACCAAACCAGTGATGATGCCACCTAGCGAAGGACGCGATAACGGCATCGTCGACCCAAACCCAAATTACCAGAGAGCGCACATGACAAACGCGTTGCTCAGAATCGGTAACCCACTGTTAGGCCAAACGTGCGTGGCTCCAACAACTGTAAGGTACGAAATAGCCCTACCGCCTGGCCCTGCAGATACTGCCCTGTCCAGTTTTCATCGTCTAGGACATTGCGTATCCACAACTCCCCATACCACGTGTCATCGGCCGCATTGAGAATCGCCGAAGCGTTCCAAACATCCCAGTTATTCAGGAGATCGTCTTCGGTATTGAAGATGCGCGTGTAGAATTTATCCTGCCAGTAGTAAGTAGTTGACAGTGTGGCACGCATGCCATTAGTCAAAAACCAATTGTAACCAACGATTGTGTAAACCGAGAACTCAGGCGCATTAGGCAGTTTGTTGCCCTTCACCTGAATCGGTAAGCCCGGACAGGAGGGCCCGCCATTCGGGCAATCGGGAGAAGTCACAGAATTAGAGTCGAGCCCGGAGGTAATATCAACGACATTGCCTTGCCGATTGATATCGGCAGGATCGAAAGTCTTATAATCACCTAACTTGGACCCCAGGTAGGAGAGATTGAGCAAAAAGTTCCAGTTGGTAGTAGGTGCCCAGAGGAATTCACCTTCGAAGCCCCAGACATCCGCATCCATGTTCTCATTGATTGATGTCTGATTGATGATCTTGGACACCTGCAGGTCCGTGTAATCGTAATAAAATGCCGACATATTGGCCTGCACAGAGTTGTCCAGGAACCGGGTCTTGGCGCCTAGCTCGATCGAATTAATAAATTCCGGGTCGAAATCAGCGAGATCCGGATTACCACCGGCGGCCGGATTCAGCAGCGGCGACTCCGAACTGATCGGGTTAAAACCTCCGCCCTTGTAGCTGCGCGCGAGGGTACCGTAAAACATGATTTCATCCGTCAGATGGTAATTCAAATTGATCTTGCCAGTGACTTCATCGTTATCACTTTCAAACGGCGTAAAGCCATCGTTTGGTCCATTCGGATTATTGAGAAAGATGAGGTAGACGGTGCGCTGTTCCGACTTCTTTGACTCGTCCGAGTAACGCAAACCAACTGTCAGCTGCAACTGGTCAGTAATATCCCAGTAGGTCTCACCGAACAAAGCCCAGGTTTCAAGCTTGTAATCTCTGGTGAGGTTTTCGAATACCCACTGGTCTTCCGGAATCCCAGCATAGTCTCCATAGAGAGAAAGCGCAGAAGAGTATACATAGTATGCAACATCACTCTCATTACGCAGGTAGAAAGCACCCGCCATAAAGTCAAGGTTGCCATCAAAACTGGTATTGAGGCGAAACTCCTGGCTCCACTGCTCGGGGTCGCTGGTCGCGCGATCATTTTGTTGCAAATAGTTTACCGTCACTGATCCGTCGGGTCCTCGTTGATAGGTCGTGAATATCGGCCAAAGATCTTGATTGTTTACGGTCATGTCGTAGTCGTTACGGGCGTCGAGCGATGCCTTGTGATATCCCGTTAAGGCGTTCAGCGTGTAATCATCCCAGTCTCGGATGATCTCCAAAACCCCGATAGTTTCATCGGTTTCATACTGCGGCGTGAAATCAACACTGACTTTTCGCAGATCATTGGGCTTGTAAGAAGTAGCGGTTTTGAGGTCCGGAAAGTCCAGACCGGTCGCCTCGCTTACTGCATTTATCAGGGAAGCACCAACAGTAGCCGCGGTATTGGCATTCTGATCAATAGGTCTTCCGCGGTTTGGCAGACACCCAATGATGCCGTCGGGATCCCTGGCACAATACGTCTGAGCGCCTCGCATTCGATGACTATCTTCATCGAAATAGTTAATGGTTAAGTGCGCCTCCGTAGAGTCTCCTATACGCAATGCCGTCGAGGAGCGAATCGCATACATATTACGATCATCAATATTGTCACCATCAAATACATTATCCACGAAGCCATCTCGAGACGTATAGAAAATGGAAAAACGCTGGCTCAGATTATCCGTTACTGGAAAGTTAATCGCACCGCGAGACCGAATGTAGTTGTAATCACCGTATGACGCATCAAAAAAGCCGCCGAATTCTTCTTGCGCCTGCTTGCTGATTACATTCACCACACCCGCCGTTGTGTTGCGTCCGTACAATGTACCCTGGGGACCGCGCAAAACCTCTACCCGCTCGGTGTCGAAATATTCCGTTTCAAACAAGCGCGGCGCATTCAGGTAAACACCGTTGAAATGCACACCCGCGCCAGCATCTGCCGCCGGCCCCACGGCGAGATTGCCAATGCCACGTATGGTGATCTGAGCCGTGGTAAAGAAACCCTTGCTCATCAGCATATTGGGCACCGCCATCTGGATGTCCATGGTATTGTTAATGAGTGCCCTTTCGAGATCTTCCTGCGTGAAGGCAGACACCGCAATAGGTGTATCCTGGACCGTAGTCTCACGCTTCTCGGCGGTGACGATAATCTCCTCAAGCTGGCCCATCGCTAGCACCTGTCCAGTAAAGATGCCCACGAGCAGGGCGCAGAGTACAGGCGGCATATTATGAGTCAGCATCACTGCTCCTTATCGTTCTTATAGCATTGCCAAATCTAGCACAGGAGATATTTTGTGCAAAAGACTATTTGCGCCCCCACGACATGACTCACTCTGCATCACCACTCTATGCCGCCAGCGTGCTGGAGCAAAAGGACGCCATAGCCGCTATTTATGGCAATGTCGATTTCGCTGTTCTGCCAGAGAGGTACGTGAGCGATCGCTCTATCGTCGATACATCGCCGCAACGCTTTAGGCAGTATGCAGAAAAAGCGCTGTCAGACCCTGCCCTAGTCGACATCGTGCGCAACTATACAATGACGGGCGACAGGGTCGCTGATGCCTACGCCGCACTGATCCCGAAGTATGGTTTTCGTAGACTGATTACATTGCTGGAGACTGCCTGTGCCGACGTGAGCTGGCGAACCTTGCGTACTGATTGCGCCGCCTCACTCAGCGGAATCGTGTCTGTCACGACCAACTCGTCGAG
>JABSPW010000158.1 GCA_013214285.1 Halioglobus sp.
CCCATCGGGTACCGACCCGGTGGCGGGCTCCACCGTTAACTTTCGCAAAGGTCAAAATATTGGCAACACGACGATCGTCAGCCTGTGTCGCACTAGCTGCCCGATCGACGGGACGCTGGCGATACGTTCCAATTTTGCCGAGCAGCACGTGGCGATCGATGTGCAGGGCTATTTTTACCCGCAAGCCCGTAGCGGCTACGTATGGGCTAATCAACCCAGCACCGGCAGCTACACGCCTTCTGAATTTTACGCCTTCAACTCATCCGGTGGCGCTATCGGTATTAGCCGCCAAGGTGTGGGCAACTATACTGTAGTTTTCGAAGACCTTGCGGCCGGTGAGGCTGATGGCAACGTCGTGGTCAGCGCCTACGGAGCACCGGGCGTGTGTATTGTGGACACCTGGACGCCCGGTGGCACTGCCGACCTGGATCTTGATGTAGAGGTCGAGTGCTATGACCTGAGTAGCAGTCCTGCCGACTTGAGGTTTACCTTGCAATTTACTGGCCCTTAAAACCCACGGGCAGCAGCAGAGGAAGAAACGCGGCCAGGTAAAGGCATCGACCGCCGTATGCGTGGTGGTATAACGGATGCGGGGTCCTCTATATTGCATGTTGCCCGTCGGAGTTTTCCGCCTTAACGATCGCCAGCCTGAGGCCCACGCTCATAGTTGGCATCCGGTTTGGCCAGTGCGACACGCGTTGCTGACCTCAAGTTTTGGTTTTTCCATATGGGAGGTGCAGTGCGCAGCACGCGGTGGATTATTTATTGTGCACCGTTGGCATTCGACCCGTTTCAGTGCCTCACAGCTGTTGACGTCATTGTTTTTACTCGCCCATCCCGCGCCACTGGTCTTTTCGCGGAATTTGCCGACGGAGCGTTAGAAAGGAATCCGGGCTACCTCATGGTGTGTGGCGCACTATTGAAGAGGGGATCACGTGACTGCATTCGCTTTGCATTGATATTTTCAGGGTGGCGCTCGCAGATCCATTTGTATTTGCCCGGTTTTGTCGGATCTCGCCAAGCACCATTTTTCGGTGTAAATCATGCAGCGCTAACTTCGAGTGCTGATATCGCGATGCGCGCTATCACGATGAAAGCAGTCTGATCTTGGTGAATGAACGCTACCATTGGTAGTATCACGTCTGGAGAAACAGCGAATGGCAAGCTAATCGAAAAAAACATATCAAGTTGTACCATAGACGATCAGGTATATTTTTGGTGCAGAGGCTTATTCGACGGTAGGTGTTAACCCAATGATAACCTAGAGAGATTACCAAAACAGCTGAACACATGCAGATGCGGGGGCAAACACCTTCGTTCACATAACGAACAATGTCGATAAAATCAGGAGCTACTATGTCTAATGAAGGCTTTCATGAGCCAATTTCTGAACTCTCCGATATGACAAGAGATATGCACAGAGCCATTACATCTCTTATGGAGGAGCTGGAGGCGGTGGATTGGTACAACCAGAGAGTTGATGCGTGCAAGGACGAAGAATTGAGAGCAATACTCGCTCATAATCGCGACGAAGAAAAGGAGCATGCTGCGATGGTACTTGAGTGGATAAGGCGGCAGGATCCAAGCTTTGACAAAGAATTAAAAGACTATCTTTTCACCAAAAAGCCAATCGCGCATAAAAAAAATGTGTGAAAGAGGGTAAGAAAACAGGCGCCTCGCACCGCGTCAATGTCACAAGCCGTCCAGGTTGAAAGGTGAAGAAAGTAAAGATGAGATACCTTAGCGCACTTTTTATTTTTCTTTTGATTTCTTGCACAGGCACTCCAGCCGGTATCAATCCGGTAGAGAATTTTGATCTCGATCGCTATTTGGGTGATTGGTATGAGATTGCAAGATTGGATCATTCGTTTGAGAGGGGATTAGACAATGTGAGAGCCAGCTATTCACTGAATCCCGATGGAAGTGTAAAGGTGATTAACTCTGGTTTTTCAGAGAAGAAAAAGAAATGGGAGGAAGCAGTTGGAGAAGCACGTTTTGTGGACAGCGAAAACGTAGGGTATTTGCAGGTATCATTTTTCGGTCCTTTCTATGCTTCATATGTCATATTCAAGCTGGACAAAAATTATCAGTATGCGTATGTAACAGGCCACAACAGGGACTTTCTTTGGTTATTGTCAAGAACACCAGCTGTCAGTGAGTCACGAAAGGCCGATTTCATGAGCACTGTCGCTGACTTGGGCTTTGACGCGGACCGCATCATCTTCGTTAAACAAGACGTGTCTCAGCAGGGACGCTAGTGGATGCTGTCTGCAGTGCTGGCCTGTGCTCAGGTAGAAGGCTGGTCCTGCAGGGTATTAAGATATTCAATGCTGTTCGCTCGCGCTTGAAGCATAGCGTGTTCCCTGCGAAGATGAAGCATTCGATACAGTAGGGAGTAAAGCGTGATGGCTAAGCCAAACTATGGATTTGAAAAGCGAAAGCGTGAGCTTGATAAGAAGAAGAAAAAAGAGGAAAAGCGTTTGAAGAAATTGAACCGAGGGAAGGCAGAAGACAGTCAACCGGATACATCATTAGAGAATGGGGCTACATGAGGTTGGTGCGGACAACACTGCCAGCCCTTAACTGATCCCCGCCGGTATACTTTACAGGACGCGCGCAACTGCCCGCGCTATGGCTTGGAGTATTCTTCCTGTGGCCAAATTTTTGTCTGAACAAGAGCTGAGAAACGGGGTCCGACATATTGAGGCTTCGCCATCTGATAGTGGAACCTTGGACTTGATTGTTCGGCGCCCGGATGTTGGCGCTCGGGAAGAAATAACGGAGGGAACGCTGGATCTGAAGTTTGGCCTTGTAGGCGACAATTGGCTAGCGAGAGGTAATGGACAGACTGCTGATGGCCGCGCAAATCCGGATATGCAACTGAACCTAATGAATTCTCGTGCGATTGCGTTGATCGCGCAAGAGAAGGAAAGCTGGAAGCTGGCCGGAGACCAACTTTTTGTCGACTTCAACCTCAGTTATACCAATATTCCTCCCGGTTCTCGGCTCAAAATAGGGGCCGCTGTTATAGAAATAACTGCAGAGCTCCATTTGGGTTGCAAGAAGTTTATCGAGCGCTTTGGCAGAGATGCCGCGCTATTTGTGAATTCGAAAACGGGTCGCTCGCTCAATATGAGAGGCGTGAATGCCAAGGTAATCAAAGCAGGTGTGATACGGGTAGGCTCGAGTGTTTCGCATGAGGATGCCTGATAAATCAACCTGGGCGAGGGAGGCTTATCAAAAAAGGCCTGCTCTTGACCGAACTCCTTGGCGCGCGACGATTTATATATCCGCGGGCCTGCGTAAAACAGGCATAGACTCTGCATGTGCTCATAAGCAGGGTGTGAGCCTTTGCACCTGTTCTTGGTGCTCGAGGCAGATGTCGGTGTCAGCGGCGCCCAAGGCTATGTGTGCAGCTGATTTCTTTTGGTCTTGATTCGAACACTCTTCTGGGTGATATTTGCGGTATACGTGCTAAGCTGCTGTGTGCGCTCTATACCCAGATGGGCGGGTGAGTTATGTCCGAAGGTGGAGCGTGCAGGACTCTCACCTCGCACCGGTCTCTCCGAGATGCCGGGTGTTGCGTCACGGTAATGAGCTGTTGGTGCTTGATGGCGGGCGGTCACTGGTTGCCCGTTTTCCCGGAGAGACGATCAGGTGTCTTGCAGACAACCAGCCGTGCTGCTGGGGTTGTGTCGTCGTTGCGCAAGGCTACCATGCTGACAGCGCACTTTGAAGACAAGCGCTATACGTTCGACTAGAGAAAATGTGTTAGAAGAGGAAAAGTTAATGACGAGTATTGACATTGGAATAGATGCCACCGACAGACAGAAAATTGCAGAGGGACTAAAGCGTCTTCTGGCTGACTCCTACACCTTGTATCTGCAGACGCATAATTTTCATTGGAATGTCAGCGGTCCTCAGTTCCGCGAATTACATCTAATGTTTGAAGAGCAGTACAATGCGTTGGCGGTAGCAGTAGATGATATAGCTGAGCGTATTCGGACCTTGGATGTCCCGGCACCGGGTACATATAAAGAATTTTCTTCGCTGAGTTCGATTAAAGAAGTTGATGGAGTGCCTAGCGCAGAAGAGATGGTGGATTTGTTAACAAAAGGGCATGAGCAGGTCGTGAAGACATCCAGAGAAGTACTCAAACTGGCTCAGTCGGCAGATGACGAGTCAACGGTGGCGCTGGTCTCCGATCGAATGCGAATCCATGAGAAGACATCCTGGATGTTGCGAGCGACAAGAAAGTAAGCTTGCGATAATGTGAGCACAAAGCGTGCCTAGGCCGGAGATTGGAACGTGCTGGTTTTGGTTGCTGATGGGCCAATACCAAGTGCGTGATTGCGAACTCAAAACCCTAAATCCTTCCACCTCGCCAATGGTCTAATGACTTGGTGGCATCGCGATGCTTGAACGCGTCCGCAGGGAACGGGAGCAATGGAAGCTAGCAATGTCTTTTCCGCGATCTGTCAGGGGTGCGTTGACGCTGGTTTTTGGTCTCGGTTCCTGGTCGGTATGTGTTGTGTTCAGTCACGAAACAGACGTTCTAGCATCCAATGCAGCGCCCTGTAGGTAAACTAACGACGCCACGAATGAGGCAGAGAGTATGAGCGATAACTTCAAAGCGGTGGCACAGTCATGGGTTGCCCAGAACCTGCCAAAGACCCTGGTGGGTGTCGATATCGGTATGTACGGGCCGCAGTCTTCGACACCCGCGGTGTTGGAGGCGTTCGAGCTTTGGCGCCAGCGGTTGGCGGAGAAAGGGTGGGGCGCGCCTACCTGGCCGGTGGAATACGGTGGCGCGGGTCTCAGCGACGCGGAGGCGAAAGTTATCGCCCGTGTGATACACAAGGCGGGCAGCATGAACCCGATTCCCTATCTGGCGGGCATGGGGGTGACTATGGTAGGGCCGACCATACTTGAATACGGCACGCCGGAGCAGTGCGCGCGGCACTTGCCCGGAATGGCCAGCGGCGAGATGCGCTGGTGTCTGGGGTTGTCTGAGCCCAATGCCGGGTCAGACCTCGCGTCGTTGGCGACTCGGGCCGTCAAGGATGATAGCGGCTGGGTATTAAACGGTCAGAAGACATGGACGTCCGGTGCCAACAAGAGCCAATGGTGTGGGGCGTTGGTGCGCACCGATCCGACCGCCGCAAAACGCGAGGGCATCAGCTTCTTGATGTTGCCCATGGATCAAGCCGGCATCGAAACCCGGCCGATACGGCTGATCGCGGGTGAGTCACCCTTTTGCGAGACCTTCTTCAATGATGCGCGAGCAGCCAGTGACGATATGCTGGGTGAGCTCAACAACGGCTGGAGCGTGATTAAGCGTTTGCTTCAGCACGAGCGCCAGAGTCAGACCAATGCGCCACCCACGAGTACGAAGGTCGAGGCGATCGAGGCTTTGGCCCTACAATACGTCGGGCTGGGGCCGGATGGCACCCTGCTAGACCCCGACTTGCGTACGCGTCTCGCGGAACATCTGATGGAAGCAGCTGCTCATGATCTGACCATTGGACGCATCATGGCGGAGGCGAAAAGCGGCAATGTGGAGGTCTCTGCTACCGCATCCATCCTCAAAAACTCGGCGACCGATGTCGCTCAGCATCGCTCGGAACTGCTGGTTGAGATTATGGGAAATCAGGGAGTGGGTTGGGAGGGCGATGCATTTACGGCGGCGGAGTTGCATACTGTGCGGGAGTGGCTAGGTGTCAAAGCCATGTCGATATATGGCGGCACTTACGAGGTACAGAAAAACATTATCGCCAAGAATATCCTCGGTTTGCCCGAGACGACTCAGAAGGGGTAACCATGGCTGCGTTAACAGAAGAACAAGCGCTGATTCGCGAACAGGCCAGTACCTGGGCCGTTAAGGAAGCGCCAGTGAATGCATTTCGCGCGCTGCGCGACAACGCCTGCAGCTTTGATGCTACCACGTGGCAGGCGATGGCAGACATGGGCTGGACTGGCATTTTGGTGCCTGAGCAATACGGTGGCTCCGATCTGGGGTATCTGACATTTGGTTTGGTGTTAGAGCAGCTGGGCCGGCAGTTGACGGTGTCGCCGTTGCTGGCGTCTGCGCTTGTTGGTGCCAGTGCAGTGTTGCTGGGTGGTAGTCCGCAACAGAAAGAGGCTTTGTTGCCGTCGATTGTCGACGGAAGTGCTATCTTGACGTTAGCAGTAGATGAGGGTGCGCACCATCACCCTGAACAAACGACACTGTCAGCGGTCGCCACCGACGATGGATTTTCCTTGGATGGGAAAAAGGTGTTCGTGGAGGAGGGAATGGTTGCTACCCATTTCGTTGTGGCGACGCGAACAGCTGAAAGCCCTGGCGATGTGACCGGTATCAGTCTGTTTCTGGTGCCGGCGGAAGCCAGCGGCCTAGAGCGCGCTGCGGTGCGGGCTATTGATAGCCGTGATCACGCTCAGCTCACATTCACCGCTGTATCAGTGGGCAGAGCTGCGCTACTGGGCGAGTTGGGCGCCGGTATGCCGCTGCTGGATCAGGTGCTGGACCGGGCGCGTGCTGGCATCGCCGCAGAGATGCAGGGTACAGCTTCCGCGGCGTTTGACATGACATTGGATTACCTCAAAACTCGCGAGCAGTTCGGCAAGGTAATCGGGTCTTTTCAGGGTCTGAGTCATCGCGCTGCAGGGCTGTTCTCTGCTCAGCAATTGTCCCTCTCATGCGTTGAGGGAGCGGTTCTTGCGCTGGTTGCGTGCAGTGTTGCAATGTCTGAGGTGGCGTCTTTAGCCAAGTGTCAATCCGGACAGTTCCTCTTTGATATGTCCTAC
>JABSPW010000159.1 GCA_013214285.1 Halioglobus sp.
ACATATTGAAAGCGGCACCTTTGCTTTGGAAGGCGAGCTGCCGGTGAATACTGACGGTGGTCTGAAGACCTTTGGGCACCCTACGGGTGCCACTGGCGTTCGCATGATCTATGAAAATGTGCTGCAACTGCAGGGTCGAGCGGATGGGCGGCAGGTGAAGGGAGCGACCACCGCGATCAGTCACAACCTCGGCGGCGCACCGCAGACCTGTGGGCTCGCAGTGCTTGGTATGGGGTAGTTCCGGAGTGAGTGATAGGGGGCGGTATGTGGATAGCAATGTAGTCGTTCAGGTCGTCAGTCTCGCTTTGAATAGGCGGGAAAGAAAAAGCGTCAACAGTGCCGTCATGAGCTTGATGTTGGTCGCAAATCGCTAACTTACTGGATCCACGCAAGCACATCACTTCACGCATTGTGGCGGGGAGAGAGGGCGCATTTTGCGGGGGTTGCGAGCTCGGTTTTTTCTAATCGAATAGTCAGTGGATTAGATAACAGCGAAGGAGAACACACGATGGATTTGAATAGTTATATTGGAAAACCCACAGGAGCAGGTACTGTTCACGTTGAGCGTGGCGCTGTCAGCCGTTTCGCTGCTGCGGTCACTGACGACAACGCGCTCTATCATGATTTGAATGCGGCGAAAGGCGCGGGTTTTAATGGGCCACCGGTGCCGCCGACCTGGACCTTTGCATCTGTGTTTCAGGGGCGTTACCCCGAGGAGCAGCCGGAGGATCCAACGGGGGGTACGGGTAATCCTATGATGCAAGTGATCAACGGACTGATGAAAACCGGTGGCCTGGTGTTGCATGGCGAACAGGAGTTTCGTTATCACCAATCTGTGCAGTGTGGGGACGTGCTTCATTGGGAAGGCAAGATCACCGATATCTATGCCAAGGAATCCAAGGGTAAGACCATGACGTTTATCGTTACGCAGACGGTTTTTAGCAACCAGGCCGGTGAGCCGGTAGTGACCGAGATATTTAATCTGATTCACCGGGGTGCCTAGTCAGAATTAGAATTGAGACGAGAGTGAGAAATACCATGAGCAAGACGATTAGTGCGATAAAACTCAATTATGGGGACATTAATAAAGGTGATGAGGCACCGGTGGTGAGTCATGAACTAGGTCGTACCGACCTGGTAAAGTACGCGGGAGCGTCTGGCGATTTCAACCCGATGCACACTGACGAGGTGGCGGCACAGGCTGCAGGCCTGCCCAGTGTGTTCGGACATGGGATGTTTTCCATGGGTTTACTCGGCCGTGCTATCACCGATTGGGCGGGTGTCGGCAATGTAAAGCGCTACGGCGTGCGTTTTACCAAGCAAACCTGGCCCGGCGAGACCCTCAGCACGAAGATTGTGGTCAGCGACAAAGAAGTGACAGAAGAGGGCAAAATCATCGTCGCTGAAGTATTGCTGCATAATGAGGTTGGCGAGATCAAGGTGAGTGGAACGGCGCGCGTGCTCGCAGCTTGAGGTAAGCAAGAAATAATTGAGGGGAGATTGAATATGGCAAATATCAGCCGGGTATATGTGGTAGGCGTGGGCATGACCGACTTCAAGCGCTGCGATACGGCAATCAAGGAGCTCGCGCAATCAGCGACACATTGCGCACTGAAAGATGCAGAGTTGCCCTATGACAGGGTGGAGGAAGCTTACTGCGGATATGTCAATGGTATGAGCACTTTGGGGCAGCAATCGCTGTACGGAATCGGAATGACGGGTCTCCCTGTGTTCAACGTGCATAATAACTGCTCAACAGGTTCCACGGCCTTGTACCTGGCCTATAAGAGTGTTCGCAGTGGTCAATCGGATTGTGTATTAGCCCTGGGCTTCGAGAAAATGCAGAAGGGCGCGCTAGAAAATCAGATGCCCGGGCTTGAGAAAATTGCAGAGGAAACGGCCAAAGAGAAGAAGGCGCCGATAGCAGCGCGTATGTTTGGTGATGCTGGCCGCGACCATATGGAAAAATACGGCACCAAGCCGGAGACCTTTGCCCAGATTGCGGTCAAAAACCACCTACACTCCGTCAACAATCCGCGTTCTCAGTACCAGGAGGCTTGCTCATTGGAAGACGTGCTGGGGTCTCGTATGGTTCATGATCCATTGACCTTGCTGCAGGCGTGTCCTACCAGTGATGGTGCTGCTGCTGCAGTGGTGGTATCTGATGCATGGCTGAAGAAAAATCCACGTGCCGGTGCGGTGGAGATTGCTGCAATGTCTCTCACCACTGACCAGATGGACGACTTCGCCCGCGGTCCCATCGGCATGGTTGGGATGGGCATGTGCGAAAGGGCCGCCAGCGATGTGTACGAAGCCTCAGGACTAGGTCCAGAGGATGTGCAGGCTATTGAGTTACATGACTGCTTCAGTACCGCTGAGTTGATTGCTTATGAGGGTCTGGGGCTGTGTGCCGAAGGGGAGGGTGAGAGGCTGGTTGCGGATGGTGCTACAACTTACGGTGGAAAATGGGTGGTCAATCCGTCGGGTGGCCTGTTGTCCAAAGGCCATCCCATAGGGGCGACAGGGCTTGCGCAATGTGCGGAGCTGGTATGGCAGCTGCGCGGCCAAGCACAGGGGCGCCAGGTGGATAATATGCAAGCTGCGCTGCAGCACAACCTCGGCCTTGGCGGTGCCTGCGTCGTGGCGATGTATAAGCAAGTGTGAGTGCGCAGGCATATGAGTATAGCGAAGCCTCCTGAGCAGCCCGGCTGCGCCCGTCGGGTTATTGATCTGCGGGCGAAGGGCGAACGGGTGGTGGCATGGCTGGAGGACGACTTCCACCATTTCGGGTTGGAACTGCAACACGATGGCAGTCAGGTGTTGGCAGTACGGGGTCACGCCGAGCGCTTCCCGCGTAATACCTGTCCCGGTGCCATCGATATTTTGCAAGAAGCAGTAGGCCTCCCGCTAGCCGAGCGATCCACTGCCCTTGGCCAGCACACGAATATGCGGCGGCATTGCACGCATCTCTATGACTTGCTTGGGCTGGCCATTGCGCATGCCGCCCGGGGCCAGGCGCATCGGCGTTATGATGCCGTAGTGCCTGACCGCCAGGACCGAGATGGCGTGGCGATAGGGGGTAGCACACGGCCCGAGTTATATCGCGACGGCAACCGGGTGATGTGCTGGCAGCTACAGGGCGACCTGATTACCGAACCCGCGCGCTACGAGGGCGTGTCTTTGGGGCGAGGGTTCCGGGCCTGGACGGAGTCATTGGACGAGGAGGAGGCGGAGGCCGCTCATGTGTTGCGGCGTGCTACGCTTATCGCGCTGGGCCGGCTAATTAATCTGCAGGCAATGCCCGAAGAAGCGATGACCTGGATGGAGGGTGTATGCTATAGCTTTCAGCCCGAGGTATTTCGAGATTCCCACTTGACGGTTAACAGTCAGCGGGATTTTACTGAGGCGCCCTCGGACCTACTGGCGTTTCTGCGATAGTCCACACCCACCGGTCAGTATGCCACATGGCATGCCGGATTCAGTGCTTGCTCTGACCCTCTACACACCGGAGAACAGTGGGTTTGACCATTGCATCGGAGCGGGTGTCGTTTCGGTGGGGACACGCTGCTTTTCGCTGTCCTTCATATGCACCGCGGCAGTCGGCTCAGAGCGGGCAGTCTTTAATTCCTGCTGTAATTGCACCAAGGTGGTGTCGAGTGGCTGCACACTCAAGCCGCGATTAAGATAGACCTGGGCTGTGTCCAGTTCACCGCGTTTGATGACTAATCGGATCAGCTCGGCGTAGCGGGCGACGATCCGCTCCATACCGAGCGCCGCAGCGGCGTTATCCGGTTCAATGTCGAGCACCTGTTGATAATACGTCCAGGCGCTGACCTCTCGGGGTGTGCGCAGGTAGTCTTTTTTCAGCGCGGCGTTGCCTTGGCGCAGCAGCGTTGCAATGTGCGCGGCGCGCGCCGCGGGCTCGGGCTGTCTCCCGGAGGAGTCGTCCTGCACGTGTGACCCGATGACGTCTTCCGGGGTCGCGGCAGCCCGCACACCTGCCCTCAGGATCTGCTCCCTGGATTGCATCTGCTGCGCAGCTGCCGCAGTGACCAGATTCTTAGGGGTGGAAATCAGCGCGTCTGCCGATTTGACCTGTTGTGTGGGGGGGGCTGCCTGCGCACCTGCAGCGGTGGCCTCGAGCGCCAGTATGACATTGGCACGACCGTGGTCCCTGTCGTCGCTAGCGCGTGCACTGCTGCGCTGCTCAGTGTGGGTCGTCATGCGGTCAGTCGCTGGTATGGTCGTGTCCGCCATCGCCGCTTCTGGCGGCGGCAGACGCTCCTCGTCATTGCCAACCGCGGGCGGGATTACCACAGCCGGGTCACCTAATGCGAGCGGCGCGTCGTACAGGTCTGCCGCGTTTACCGGGCCATTATCGTCGGGTAATGCAGCCTGTGTGGCAAGGTAGTCGCGCAGCAGAAAGGCGCCGATCAGTCCGATGAGGAGAAGCGCTGCGGCAATGCTGCGACTGGCGCGGGAGATGTTCTGCGACGTCTGTGCGGCCGTGGGTGCGGCTGCCGTTGACGTTCTGCTGACCGCGGCAAGGGGTACTGTGGCCCGAGAAGCCTGCTGCAGCGATTTTGGGGGATCGATGTCGTCAGAGTTATTGATGCCTGGGTGATCGACGTTGGTCTCAGCGCCCACAGGCGTGGCGGATAACGGGCGGCCCTCATCGTGCGCAGCGTGCACAGTCCTTTTCGCCCGGAGCGGAGTTATCGGCCTGATCGCGTGTGTGGTCAAGGCGGCGTCTCTCTGCCCGGGCATGAGGCCCTGCTGCTGTCGAATGCCGTTGCGCACCGCTTCGTGACTGATCTCGTGGAAGCCCTTACTGGTGCTGTAATGCGCTATGAAGCCGTGGCATAAGCGACTCAGCCGCCCCGGCATACCGCGGCTCCAGCGACACATCAACTCGAGGCTGTTGGCGCTGAACGGGGGTGGGGACCCTGTTTTGAGCTGCGCAAGGTAGGCCAGGATAAACGCCCTGGCCTCCTGCCGGCTGAGCGGTGCCAGGCGGTGGACCTGGGTGCGCCATAGCTTTAATTGCACCAGATTACAGGCCTGAAACTTGTTCCGCAGCGAGTCTTCACCGACAAGAAAAACTTGTAACACAGGCCCTCGAAGGCGACGCAGGTAGGACAAGAACAGTAACGCCTTGAACGCTGCGTCGTTTAGGGTGTGAGCGTCATCAATCGCCAATACAGCATGACTGTGGTTGGCAAGTCGCGCGCCTATCTGCTCCAGCGCAGCGAATTTGTCCTCCGTCTGATCCGTTATATCTAGTCGCGACAGCAGGTATTCGAATAGGTTGCCATCGTCAAGATTAAGCGCACTGAGACGCGCGACGAAGACGTCCTCCTCGGCAACATCGCGTAGGAAGTTGCCCAGTAGGGTGGACTTGCCGGCACCGGCGGGGGCAGTGATCACAAAGGCATCTTCGCGTGCACTCAACGCGCGCCACATGCTGGCAGTGGCGAGAATATTGCCTCTGCAACGGTAGTGGAATTCGCCGCTGGCCGATATGCCCAAGGGATCAGGCTGCACAGTAGCGTGAGGCTCGGCAGAGGAGGGCGACGCTCCATCGCGTCCGGCTTGGGGTGAGTGCGGTGAGCCCATCCGCTGAGTATAGCCCAAATGGGTAGTTGCAAACCAGAACCCAGGTATTGACAAAATGTTCAAGGTATGCCAAGCGCTTGCGGCCAGCGAGTCGCAAGCGCTTTTTAGCACGTTTTCCGGTGGTCAACGGAGATTGCCGCGAGGGCTGTTAAAAAGTCGCCTCACTGCGTAACCGCTGTGATGTTGCTGATAACAGATGCGAGACTGACCGTCTGTCCGGGTGCCCCAGTATTGACTCACGATCGTTGAGAGAGGATTCTCAGGAAAACTGCAGTTTGCAGAGTAAGGAGCCGCCAGTGTCGACCCGAGCGCGCATGGATGGAATACGGCAACACGACGACGCGTCGGAACCTGTGTTCAGGTTGAGTTAGGGCATCGCTCGCCCGCCGCGCGCATAAGCTTAGGCTATCAGGTCTACTGGATCGCACCTGTGGCGATTACCTAGCTTCCGCGCGACGGCAGTTCAGGTTTGCCCAGTGGGTTGGGCAGGCCAAGCAAACGACGGGCTACGATGCCCTTGGCAACATCGGCACCTGCGGCGGCAACCTTGCCGTGACCCGCCATGAGACCTTCCTCTACCATATACCCTTCCAGCCCAGAATGTTCGCCTTGGGTAATGTAGCCGAATGGCCCCATGATGTCTTGTGCTGTTTTGCAGACCTCGTCCTGCATATAAGAGCCCCAGGCCTTGTTCATGCCCGCCTCAGCCGCGGGCACGCGCTCGGCCGCGATGCAGATACACAGGCGCTCCAGCATGTTGCCCACATCGATGCGGGACGCCAGCCTGGCAACTTTGCGTCGTGCCACCGGGTCGTCCCGTAATGGCCGCTCGCCGCCAAACTCCGCCTGTTTTAGATAATCCAATACACGATTGAAGCGCCGGTTGTGCTGTGCCGCCGCTATGATGGCAAAGCGTTCGTAATCCAGCGCCTGCATCATGTAGTAGAAGCCCTTGTTAACTTCGCCGCCCAGGCGTTCCCGGGGTATCTTCATTTTGTCGAAGAACACCTGGTTGGTGCGGTGTGTCGTACCTTCCCTGCCCAGGGTATCCATGCGCGAGCTACTGAGGCCAGGGGTGTCGTGATCCACGATAAAAATGGTGATGCCCTTGTGCTTGGGTGCATCCGGGGCC
>JABSPW010000160.1 GCA_013214285.1 Halioglobus sp.
CAAATTTAGTCCCATCTGACTTTGTAATCAGGGGATCAGACTGGCACCTGCCGACGCACCGCTGGGCAGTAGCTCGCGCAGTTTTCTAGCGGTCTCGTCGATGGTTTTGACCTCGTTGTGCAGATAGTAGACCTGCCCCCCGCGCAGTGTTTCCCTGAGTACCGCCTCCTTGATAAGCCCGACATTGTGTTCGCGTAGAAAAGTCTTGATTGACAATCGTCGGGCCGGGGGTGTTGAGATAATTGATAAATCTCGCATGCCGCCCAGTGCCATATTCAAGGTCCTCGGAATGGGTGTCGCGGTAAGTGTCAATATGTCGACTTCCGAGCGCAGCGCCTTGATGACTTCCTTCTGTTTGACTCCGAAACGATGTTCCTCGTCGATTATCAACAGGCCGAGGTCTTTAAAGCGGAAATCTTTTTGCAGCAGCCGATGGGTTCCGATAAGAATGTCGACTTTGCCCGCAGCTGTGCGCTGCATAACGTCCTGCATGTCACGGGTGGAACGAAAGCGCGACACAACTTCCACACTGACGGGCCAATCGGCGAAGCGATCGCTGAAGGTATTGTAATGTTGCTGGGCAAGCAAGGTGGTCGGTACTAGCACAGCGACCTGTTTCTGGTTGCAGGTCGCGAGAAAGGCTGCCCGCAGTGCCACCTCGGTTTTGCCGAAACCGACGTCGCCACAGACCAGCCGGTCCATCACCTGTGGACTCTGCATATCCTTCAGTACCGCCCCAATGGCGATCCGCTGGTCGGGTGTCTCCTCGAAAGGGAACGCGGCACTGAACTGGCTGTGCAGGGGTTCGTCCAATACAAAGGCAAAACCCTCGCGCGCCTCGCGCCGGGCGTAGACTTCTAGCAGTTGTGCCGCTACATCGCTGGCTTTTTCGCTGGCCTTGCGCCGGGCTTTTTCCCACTGATCGGAACCGAGTTTGTGTAGGGGTGCCAGGTCGGGGTCGCTGCCGGCGTAGCGACTTATCAGATGCAGTGACGCGACTGGCACATACAGTCGGGCAGCGTTGGCGTATTCCAGGGTAAGGAATTCCGTCTCCTGCTCGTCCACCGCCAGGCTTTGTAGACCGACATAGCGACCGACACCGTGTTCCAAGTGCACGACGGGCATACCTTCGCGTAATTCATTGAGACCACTAAATGCTGCGGCTGTGTCGATGCCGCCAGTCCGCTTGCGCCGACGACGCTGGGCTACCCGATTGTCGAACAGCTGGGATTCGCAGACGAGTGTAGCGCGGCCTGGGCCGACGTACAGGCCGCGGTCCAACGGCGCTGTAGCAATGGCAAAACTAAGGCCCGACGCAAGAAAAGCTTGCCAGTTACTGACTACAGGGGGTGTGATAGCGCGCGCCTGCAGTTCCTGTAACAGTATTTCGCGGCGTCCCGCCGACTCTGCGCAGAGCAGCAGTGGGCCCTCGTGCTCCCGCATGAACTGCAGCAGTATATCCATGGGCAAGCCGCGTTGACCTGCCTCGGCCAGATCTGGCGGCGGCAGGACGGCGGTTGTTCGATGCACAGTCGCCGCGAGATTGTCACGCAACTCCAGCACTGCAAACCGCTTTAAAGCTCGGTACAGTTCCTCCACGGCTAGGAAACAGCGGGCTGGTGGTAACAGGGGCCTTCGTGGATCGACTCCGTATTCGTCGAAGCGGGTATTTACCTCCTCCCAGAAGTGCTGCGCCGCCGCGTGATGGTCGCCGCTGGTGATGACCGCGCTGTCAGCGGGCAGGTAATCAAACAAGGTGGCACAGCGCTCGAAAAAAAGTGGCAAATAATATTCACAGCCGCCAGGGCTGCGCCCGGCACTGACATCCAGGTAGGTCGGACAGAGGTCGTGATCGACCTCGAAACTGTCGTACCAGCGCATCTGGAAGTTTTCTATGCCGGAACGGTCCAGCGGGTACTCTCGGGCCGGCAGCAAGTTGATGTTCTCTACCTTGTCCACCGTACGCTGGCTCTCGGGTTCAAAGGTGCGCAGGGTATCTACTTCGTCATCCAAAAGATCGATGCGATAGGGGAGTGTACTGCCCATCGGAAAGACATCTAGCAGAGAGCCGCGCAGGGCGAACTCACCGTGTTCGTACACCGTCTCGGTGTGCACGTAACCATTCTGCAGGAGGTTGTGACGAAAACGCTCGACGTCCAGGCTTTGGCCCCTGCGCAATATCAGGCTGGAACCGGCGATATAGTCTGTGGGTGTTAGACGGTGCATCAGCGTTGGCACCGGAACGATGAGAATGCCTTCTGTCAGCCCCGGTAAGCGGTAAAGGGTGTGTAGACGCTCGGAGATAATATCCTGGTGCGGTGAAAAGTTGTCATAGGGCAGGGTTTCCCAATCCGGAAACACCAGTATGTCGCAGGGGCGATGCAGGAAAAATGGCAGTTCCCTTTCTAGCGCCAGTGAGGCACTGGTATCCGCCGTGATCACTACTAGCAGTTGTCCCGGGTTTGCGAGCTCTGCTATACACCGCGCCTCTGCGCAGCCGTTGAAGGGCCCGATGGCCGTGCGGGTGCCCACATGAGTGGGCCAGGGTGTGTCTTCGACCAGCTGTGTAAACATGATGAATGCTATCGATTCTGCGCGGGGCCCGATGGCTTGGGATGGCAAGTATAACGAAGCTGCCTCAACGCGGCAGCCCTATTCTGTGATCCGCTACGAATTATGTCGGCTAGCGTCTTGCGCCGTATTTCCCGGCAGATGATAATACGCGGCCTATTAAAACGCCCATCCGCCGCACAGGTATCCGATGTCGACAAAACGCCAACGATCTCGCCCAGATGACTACTTTCAGGACTGGAAACAACGTGAAGCGCTGGCCGAGGGAATGATCCCGGTGGTCGGCAGACTGTCCCGTGAAAAGAATGTCAAGTGCTATATCTATGGGCGGCCCCTAGTCAATCGCTCTGTCTACGAGATCATGAAGGCCCACCGGTATGTGCGTCAGGTGGAAGGCAATGAACTCTCCGAGAAAGAGACGTTTCCTGTGTTCAACGCGCTGAGCCAGATGGACTTGGGGCCTGCCCACATCGATGTTGGACGTCTCGCTGTGGGCGCTATGCGGGCAGAGCGCGTTGATCAGCTACAGGATTACTTGGACAAGGAGTTGGCGCCCTTGGTTGGCGCGAGGGGCAAGCCGCTGACCGAGCCGCAGGATGTGGTGCTCTATGGTTTTGGTCGCATTGGTCGACTGATGGCGAGGATTTTGATTGACAAGACTAACGGCGGTGATGGTCTGCGCCTGCGGGCCATCGTGGTCCGCAAGGGTAAGGCGCTGAACGATCTGGAGAAGCGTGCCAGCGGCCTGCGCCGCGACTCCATCCACGGTGCTTTCGAGGGCACCATTCGGATGGACGAAGAACGTCAGTCCTTTGTTGCCAACGGTAACGAGATCAAAGTGATCTACGCGGACTCGCCGGACGAAATTGATTACACCGAATACGGTATCGATAACGCCATTATTGTCGATAACACGGGCGTATGGCGTGACGAGGAGGGGTTGTCCCGTCACCTTCAAAGCAAGGGTGTTGGCAAGGTGATTCTCACCGCGCCGGGCAAAGGCGCGGTCAAGAATATCGTAGCCGGCATCAATAATGATCGGATTGAGGCGTCCGACAGGGTTATCTCCGCGGCGTCCTGTACCACGAATGCTATCGCGCCACCGCTCAAGGCGATGGATGATGAGTTTGGTATCAAGTCCGGTCACGTGGAGACTGTGCATGCCTACACAAATGACCAGAACCTGATTGATAACTATCACAAGTCGTCGCGGCGCGGTCGCAGTGCGCCGTTAAATATGGTGATTACCGAGACGGGCGCGGCGAAAGCCGTTGGCAAGGTTTTGCCTCAGTTGGAGGGCAAACTCACCGGTAACGCTATTCGAGTGCCCACCCCCAATGTATCCATGGCGATCTTGAATCTCACCCTAGCGCGAGAGACAACAGCCGAGGAAGTCGTTGAATTTATGCGCTATCAGGCCTTGCACTCGCCGCTGCGCAAGCAGATCGACTTCTCGGCATCGCCGGAAATTGTTTCCAGCGATTTTGTCGGGTCTCGCCACGCTTGTATTTTTGATGCCAGAGCCACTATCGTCAACGGCGATCGTGTGGTGATGTATCTGTGGTATGACAACGAATTTGGTTACAGCTGTCAGGTACACCGAATTCTGGAACAGATGGCGGGGATTAACTATGCAGTCTACCCGCGGCCAGACTGAGCCCTGCGAATTGTGACGGCTAATCCGGCCGCTGCAGCCGGCCGGGCGGTACGTCCAAAAATGTCTAAAAAACCTGTTACAAATCAAGCCGCTCGCTCTGATCACTCTGGTTTTTTGTGGGGCCATTCCGGTATAATGCGCGCGGCGTGAAACCCCGGGGGTGACATCCGACCACTAGGGGGTGTAATCCGGCCAACCAGGGGCGCTGTGGCCGGGTGCACACCACTGGGGCTCTCCCAGGGGGTGGTAGCCCACTAGTCAATATTGAGTGCCGTAGGCAGGGCGTATGATCAAGATCAAGCGGGGTCTAGATATTCCTATACAGGGCAGTCCTCGGCAAGTTATCGAGGACGCACCCTGGGTGCGCGCCGTGGCCCTGGTGGGGTTCGATTACGTCGGCATGAAACCCACTATGGCGGTACAGCCCGGGGATCGCGTTAAGCTTGGCCAGCTTCTGTTCACAGACAAAAAGACCGAAGGTGTGCGCTACACAGCGCCTGCAGCGGGGGTGATATCGGCAATTAATCGTGGCGCTAAGCGTGTGTTGCAATCAGTGGTGATTGATGTCGATGGTGAGGAGGCGGAAACGTTTCCGGTGGGGGACGTCGACAATGTGCCAGATGCTGATGCCGTGCGCGCGCTATTGGTGCAGAGCGGACAATGGACGGCATTGCGTACTAGACCTTTTAGCAAAGTACCGATGCCCGATGCGCAGGCCGCGGCTATTTTTGTTACCGCGGTGGATACGCACCCGCTGGCGGCAGATCCAGCAGTTATTATCGCGGAACAGCCCGACGCTTTCCGTTTGGGACAGGATCTGCTGGCGCGCCTGACCGCCGGCACGTTGTACTTGTGCACCGCGGCGGGCGTGGCATTGCCGCAGGGCTCTGCAGATAACATTGAGGTAGCGCAATTTGCTGGGCCACACCCGTCAGGCCTGGTTGGTACCCATATTCACTATCTGGATAGCGTTCACAGAGGCAAAACTGTGTGGACAGTCGGCTATCAAGATGTGATCGCCATCGGTCGGCTTTTCCTCGATGGCCAGCTTTATGCACAGCGGGTAGTGGCGCTGGGCGGTCCGCAGGTAGAGAACCCGCGCCTGCTGCGCACCCGTGTTGGAGCGGATTTGGAAGCGCTGTGTGCAGGTCAACTAAAGAATGGCGAAAATCGTATTGTTTCCGGATCCGTCCTGGGAGGGCGTGCCGTCGCCGGTGGTACAGCCTATTTGGGGCGCTACCACAACCAGGTAACGGTGCTACGTGAAGGCCATGAGCGTGAATTCATGGGGTGGTTTTCACCCGGTTTCAAAAAGCACTCTAATCTTGGCATTTATGTCACCAGTTTTTTTGGTACCAAGCCATTGGCAATGACCACCACCACGAATGGCAGCGAGCGTGCTCTTGTTTCTGTGGGCAGCTATGAGACGGTCATGCCACTGGACATCCTGCCTACCCAACTGCTGCGCTCATTGGTAGTGGGCGATACGGAAATGGCACAGGCGCTTGGTTGTCTTGAATTGGAAGAGGAAGACCTCGCACTCTGCAGTTACGTGTGTGCCGGCAAATACGAGTATGGCCCGATCCTGCGTGACAACCTTACACGCATTGAGCAGGAGGGATAAAGCGTGGGTTTGAGAAGAATACTGGATGATCTGGAACACCATTTTCAAGAGGGTGGCCGTTTTCAGAATTATTACGCGCTCTACGAGGTGTTCGACACCTTCCTTTATTCGCCCGACTCTGTGACCAAGTCCACTGCCCACGTGCGTGACGGGGTTGATCTCAAGCGCATCATGATCACCGTTTGGCTGGCAACGTTCCCCGCTATGTTCTACGGCATGTACAACCTTGGATTCCAGGCGACGGAGGTGATGCCAGCAGGGTATACCGTCGACGGTTGGCGAGGCTGGTTGATCGAAACGTTTGGCGGCTATGACGCCGGCAGTCTGTGGGACTGTTTTTGGTATGGGGCGCTGTTCTTTTTGCCGATCTACATGGTGACGTTCCTGGTCGGTATCGCTTGGGAGGTGCTGTTTGCCATTAAACGCGGCCATGAGGTCAACGAGGGATTCTTCGTCACCTCTGTCCTGTTTGCCCTTACCTGCCCGCCGGATATCCCCTTGTGGCAGGTTGCCTTGGGGATAAGTTTTGGAGTCGTTATCGGTAAAGAGGTGTTTGGTGGTACCGGCAAAAACTTTCTTAATCCGGCTTTGACCGGCCGGGCTTTTTTGTACTTTGCCTACCCCGCGCAGATGTCCGGCGATGCCGTATGGGTTGCGGTAGATGGGCATACCGGAGCTACCGCACTGTCCGTTGTGGCCAGCGATGGTATGGTGGCCCTGCAAGAGCATATTACTTGGATGCAGGCTTTCGTCGGTGCGGTCCCCGGTTCTATCGGCGAGACGTCGACATTGGCGATCTTGCTTGGGGCCGTCCTATTGTTGCTGACGCGTGGGGCATCCTGGCGCATCATTACTGGCGTTTTCCTGGGCATGGTAGCGTTCTCGTCTCTACTCA
>JABSPW010000161.1 GCA_013214285.1 Halioglobus sp.
CGCGTCGCCTGGTCTATTCCACCGACGGCGGTCGACTCTGCCCAGAGTGCCAGCAACCGGTAGCGGCGTGTGCCTGTGGCGACCGCCGGCCGACGACTGCAGCAGGCGGGGTGGTGCGTCTGCACCGGGAAACCGCGGGGCGCTCCGGCAAAGCGGTAACCTTAATCACGGGTCTGCCGCTGGCGGGAGACGAGCTGAAAACACTTGCCCGGGCATTAAAAAAAGCCTGCGGCGTGGGGGGTGCCGTCAAGGGCGGCGACATCGAAATTCAGGGCGACCGGCGCGCGCACCTGCAGTCACTGCTGCAACAGCGCGGTTACCGGGTGAAAATCTCCGGTGGCTAACGAGCGGCGCCTAACCCTCACGTTAGCGACCAATCCAGTCACGTTTGACCGCTTTAGGTTAGTTTTTGAGCAAAAAGCGGGCAGCCCTCGTAGCGCCTGAATGCCAGTTAGCGCACCTTCTAAAAATAACTGTGAATAATCACGTTCAACCCTATATTTTTATTGGATTTAATTTTTTATTGTGTTAAAAAACGTGTTGTGAGTCCGGAAATGACGCGAACAAGGTGCCATCTCCACGACGTGTTCTACGATAATCGGGCCACACCACCAGCACACGATGTAACGGCAGTATCTGACGGGATGAGTCATCCCTGCGAGGCAGTGGGCAATGTACGTTACCGCAGAACACCTGAGAGATCAGGTCATCAGACCAACCTTGGAGTACCTGGGCGCCTGGACGCCGGCAGCAGAATCATTTTTGCTGCATGCCGCGATCGACGTCCCCGACGTGGGCCTGTTCTCCGCCCGACACGACGGTCTCGGGCTGTTCCACATCACTGCCGCCCAACATCGGGATCTGTGGGACCGTTACCTGGCCTTCAACCCGGACTACGCCAGCCGCGTCAGGGGTCTGGCCAGCCAACGGGCCTTTCTCAGCGACCCCGACAGCGAGTTGCAAACCAATCTCAGCTACTGCACAGCCATCGCCTGGCTGCTGCAGAAGCGCGCCGGCGGTTTCCTTGACCAACCGGATACCGGCACCACCGCGACTACTGCCTGACCCGCGCGGGCACCGCGCGGGCCGCCCCGGTGTCGCGCTGGAGCGCCTCCCAGACTGGCAAATCCTCAGGCCGATCAATATCCGCTAGTGCGGGCAGCTCCGCCCAACGCAGCCCGGCACGGCTCAAGGCGCTGCGGGTCTGGGCGTACACCCGGTCTGTGCCCCAAGGCATCGCGCGGAAAAGCGACGATACCAGGGTACGCGCGCCCAGCATGACATAACCGCCATCGGTGGCGGGACCCACCACCAGCGGTGCCTCCTGTAGGGCAAATGCCGCACGCTGCAGGTACGCAGCATCGATACCCGGGCAATCACTCCCCACCAATATCACGGTACGGTAACGCAGCAGCGCGTCGCGCAGCGCACGGTGCATGCGCTCACCAAGGTCGTCGCCCCGCTGAGGCACGATGTCCGCTGCACCCAACGCGCGGCACTCGGCAAACAAGGCATGCTCCAGGTTACCGGCAACATGCACTTCGACATCCCCCAACGCGCTGCCGAGCAAGCGCTCACACGTCCAACGCACGAGATCACAATGCAGGTCACAGGCGCCGGCAGCGGAAAGGTAGGGCAGCATACGCGTTTTCACCCGTCCCTTTACGGGCGCACGCGCAAATTGGAGTAGCACACACGGCTGCCTGCCATCAGCGTCCATAGTAATGTCGCCACAGGGTGTGCGGCGCAACCCCCAACGCATAAGCCAGCCGCAACACCCACATACGCAGGACCGTCGCCAGGACCCCGTGTTCCTCCCAGCGGCGGCTCGAAGTCAGCACCGGCTGTGCAATGACCCGCGGCGGCGCCAGTCGCCGCAGGCGTTTACTGTAGGCGACATCCTCCATTAACGGGATATCATCGAAACCCCCAGTGCGCTCAAACAGCGCGCGATGGACAAACAGCATGTGATCGCCGGTGGCCACGCCGGTGAGCCGGGAGCGCCGGTTCATGAACCACTCGATCACCCGGAAGGCGCTGCGCTGGCCGCTGAGCCGCACCTGGCAGAAGCCCCAGTCGGGTAATCTCTGGAGGTAGGCATCGAGCGCAGCCGCGGTGACGCCAGGGCGTGTATCAGCGTGCAGAAAGATCAGGTAGGTGCCAGAGGCGGCGCGCCCCCCGAGGTTCATCTGCCGCGCTCTGCCGCGCGCGCCCAACAACAGTTGGTCACAGTGGGGCAGCGCTGCAGCAACAGTGCCGTCTGTGCTACCCCCGTCCACCACAATCAGCTGGCTGCTGGGGAAGCGTGCACGCAGATCCCGCAACAGGTCTGCCACTTGCGGCGCCTCGTCCAGCACGGGGATGATAAAACTGACGCCGTCCTGGCTCACGCGTCCAGCGCACCGCCGCAACTGCTGCCCTGCCCGGCGGTGCAACCGTAACAATGCTCGCCAGTCGCAATGGGTTTACCCACTAGGCACTCATCGTGCAACAGGTCGCTGATGTGCCGGCGGGACCCGGCCGAAGGCATTGGCAGATCCAGCATCTGATTAAAGTCACAGTCGTAGAGATAGCCCCGCCAATCGACACTGAGCAAGCGGCGGCACATCAACGTCTCCATGTTCGACGCGGCGAAATTATCACGCAATAAATCCATGTACGCCGCATACTCTCCCTGCGCCAGCAACACAGCGCCGAACCGACTGATCGGCATATTGGTCAAGGTCAATAGCTGGGTGAAACGAATGCCGAAGCGGTCCAGCAGCTCGCGCCGGTAGTCGTCCTCAAGGGCCTGTTGCGGCGGTGGCAAAGATGCTCCCACCGGATTGTAGACGAGGTTGAGCACCCGCTGATCCCCATAGCCCACCGCATTCAATGCGCGCAGAGCGCGAATACTGTCGGCGTACACGCCCTTGCCCCGTTGCGCATCGACATTGTCCTCCAAGTAACAGGGCAGCGAGGCACAGATTATCACCCCTTGCGCGGCGAGAAACGCAGCCAGGTCCTCCTGACCCGGCTCGAACACTACCGTCAGGTTGCAGCGATCGATCACTTCGACACCGAGCGCACGAGCCGCACGCACCAGGTAACGAAAGTGCGGATTCAACTCTGGCGCGCCGCCTGTCAGATCGAGCGTGCGAATCGCCCCCCCTGCCAGCAAGGCTACTATACAGTCCACCGTCTCGCGCGCCATCAGCTCGGTGCGCTGCGGTCCGGCGTTGACGTGGCAGTGTGCACAGGATTGGTTGCACAGGTAGCCGAGGTTGACTTGCAGCGTATCCAAGGCGGCTCGCTGCAGCGGCGGAAAATCACTGGCCAATAACAGGGGGCGTGTATCGCGCATCGTGCAGATTTTGCCTCATTCGCTCGTTCTCTTGTTCACTCGTTTAACCGTGGGCACCGCTGCAATGGCGTGCGCAGGATCCGGATCAATACACTGCCTGCGACTCTGCCGCCGTGAACAGACGTGGAGTATCGCCCAGCAGGTACTGGAACACCACATTGTACGCCAACACTGCCTGCACATAGTTACGGGTCTCGCGGAACGGGATGGTTTCAATCCACATCGCCACGGACAATCCCTTGTCACGCCAGCGCTGGACTCGGTGGGGACCGGCATTGTAGCCCGCCAGCGCATACACACGGTTGCCATCGAAACGGTCCAGCAGCTGGCGATAGTAAACACTGCCCAGAGTGACATTGTGTTCCACCTCAAATAACTTGTTGCGACTGTGCGGCAGCCGCAGGGACGCCGCCACAGCCTTGCCCGTGGCCGGCATAATCTGCATCAGGCCCCGGGCGCCAGCGGGGGACTGGGCACGCGGATAGAAGGCACTTTCACGTCGAGCAATGGCCATCAACTCCGTTGTGGGCAGCGACTGCGTCGCGGCGTGGCGCGCAAAGACTGCGCGCTGCGCAGTGGGAAAGCGATGGCTCAACGCGTCCCACGCCTGTGCGCGGGTGGCGGCGTCGATTGCCATACGATGCCAGCCTTTTTCTGAGGCCAGCAGCATCAGAGCCTGCAGGCTCTGGGGCTCGGTCGTGTCCTGCAACAGGGTATACCACTCGGCGTGGGCCAATGCGGACTCCTGGTGAAACCGCAGCTCCGCAATACGCTTCACGGCCGGCAGGGCGGCGACAGCCGCTGTATCCCGCACTGCCGGTTGCGCATGGTTGAAGGCATAATCGCGTCCCAAGCGATCGGCGGCAAGAAAGCCGTAGTAGTCCCGTTCCGCCGCTATCTGCTGCAGTGCGGCGGTCGCGTGCACCGAATCGCCCTGGCGCACGGCCAGTCGAGCCTTCCAATAACGCCAGCCGGTTTCCGCCTGACCCGCCTCAGTCAATAGTGGCAGGTAATATTCCAACGCTGCCCAATCAGCCTCCGCCAGTGCCCAGCGCAGGCGAATACCCGTCAGCTTGTCGTCTTGCAGGCGCGACAGAGCGCCACGCAGCCACACCTCCTGCGGCGCTGTGCGCGCGAACAGCGCGTGCAAGGCGATAGCATACTCGACACGACGCACCTGTACCTCAGTGAAGTCCATACGCGGACGCAGATCGTTCCAAAGGGACAGCGCCTGCGACGGACTGTAGCGAGCGAGGTACGCCAGCCCATGGCTGGCGATATCCCGCGACCGGGGTTGCGCTGGCGGGAGCGATTGACGTCGCAGGCTATCCGGGTCACGATAAACTGCTAGCAGTTTATCCGCCCAGGGTCGCAGATCGGCACTGCTCTTTTTCGCGACATAGTCCATCAGGGCGCGCTGGCGCGCGTCAAAGGCATTGAGCAGCCGCGTCCAGACAATGTCATCGGTCAACTGGCCCGCAGCCATCCAGGCGGCGAACAAGGGATCGCAGGCTGACGGCTGCGACTCGCCGTGCACCCACAGTCGGCGTGCGCCATTCCAGGCCTGCGCCGACTGCCCTTGCGCCAACTGCGCCCGGAAAAAATAACATTGCAAGTCAACACTGTTCGGCGTATCGGGCATGACCGCAAGATAGTCGCGCCAGCGCCCGTTTTTGCCCGCCTCGCGCAGATAGGCGGATAGAAAGCGGTTTGCAAGTGGCGTCTGAGCACTGCGTTGCACAAATTCTACCGCCTCGGCCACAGAAACCGCGCCCATGTTGCGACGCAATTGATAGTAATCGAGGTAAATGGCCAGCGGGTAGCGCACGAGGCGTTCGCGCCACTGCGCATAGGCCTCGGTATCGCCCAGTCCGACGGCCACCAGTGCGGCGCCGTAGTCCTGTCGCTGCTGCGCCAGCGAGTCTGCCCGAGCGTCAGATATTGCCAACGCGAGAACCGCAACAGCTACCAGCCGAAACATGCGTGTCAGGCGTCCTGTGTCCCAGGGGCGCACAACGGGGGCTCCTCTTTCACTGCAGTGGTGGCGGCATGGCTCGCGCACCGGTGACGGTATAGAGTGATCCGGGTGCCGACGGAATGCAAGCCCCCGTGGCGTCAGCCGCATGCATTGCGAGAGGCGTGGCGTGACAGACACTGAGGCTTGGGCGCTAAAAGAACAGCCCCACTGTCGGCAGATCGATATCGGCGTAATCAAGAATCACCTCGCGCTGCGTGATGAGGTAACTGTCATCTTGGCGGCGCAACGTATCGCGCCGTTGTCCGCTGTAGAGAAAGTTGGCGCTGCCCGGACGCGCGTGGTACAGGTGAAAATTACTGAGCACCTCCAGACAGTCAGCAGGGCGGCCCATCACCTCGATATTTCCCACCAGCCGGCGCGTCCGCGCCGGTGGGTTCTCCGACCAGGAGTTGATCTTGTAGGCACGCTCCACGCGCATAGCGAGATGAAAGATATTCTCCTCGCGCAGGGGTACACCGAGACTATCGACGCCTTCCAGCTCGCGCTCAACACTGATCATCGCCTCGCTGCCGCGCGCTCGGTTGTCAACCTGGACATTAACGCGCGACGGGATAACATAGTGCAACTCTTCACTCAGCAGGGCCAACCACTGCTGGTATTGCCGGTTGTCGAGCAGACGGGCCTCATAAAAGTAGAAGCGTTCGAGACCACGCTGCTCCTCAGCGGAGACTTCCAGGGCAAGCGCGCTCATCCTACTGCCTCCACCGCCATCAGTTCATCACGCCAACGCGTAAAAAAATGACGCGCATAGAACTCGTTCGCAGTGACGCTGACCAGGCCGGGCATATCCGGGTGCGCCTTTTCCTCTCCCAGGCCCATGCCATAATAGAGCGGGTGATCGTCGGTGAAATCGATATTGGCGCCAAGGAATTGCTGCGTCCAGGCTTCCGAGTCCTCCTGCTCGATCATGCCCCCGGGACCGAACAAGGCAGTGTAATTGGTGCGCAAAATTTTCTTGATGTGGTCCGGTGCATCGGCCGGCACAACGGACCAGGACCAGTACTCCACCTTGCCCGGCCCACGCGGGTGGGAGACCTTAAAGGCGGTGTTGGACCAAAGAAACGACAGGTTGGGGTAGATACCGTAGGTAAGCCCCTTCATGCGTGCGCGCAACGGACCGACCCGCTGCGCCGCCCGCGCCTGCACTTCACGCAGGTAGTCCTGCACGTCGTCACCACCCATCTGGCCCGCAAAACCCTCCATGCCCCAAGCCACGTCCTCCCAGGGCGCGTCGGCTGGCAGGAGACGGAACGTGGCGCCATGACCCGGTGCCGTGACCACACTGTGACCCAGTGCTTCAATGGTGTCCTGTATTTCCCGCGAGATC
>JABSPW010000162.1 GCA_013214285.1 Halioglobus sp.
GGTATCAATGCGATCCTCAAGGACTTTCACCCGGGGACCCCCCAGCCCGCGAACAACCGGTCGACCAACTGCCTGACCAAAGCTTGTGGTAGTGACGCTGGGCAGGCCCATCAGAGTCTCACCGATAGAGGCGGCCCGTGCACGCTTTAGCGCTTCCCCATCGAGTACGGCAAAAGGCTGCGCTAGCCCTTCTCCGGATAGAGGATGCCCGCTGACGACGACCTCTTCCAAGGTGGATTCGTCAACGTCGGAGGGCGCTGCAGTAGAGGCATTCCCTTGTGCGAGACTACTTGCGGATATGATGCTGGATGACAGAGCTGAACCCCAGAGCACGGTGCCAAGCACCCTCTGTCGGGCGTTCTTCAGTGTGTTCATGATCGGATGTCCTTGAAATGAGTATTCACGCGGCTCCCGCCTGCGCACTAAAGTGGGGAGATCAGAGATCAGGCGGCCCGCGCAAGCGAATATCGGTGATAACAGCACGGGAAGAAGCGTGTGGTTGTTGCAGGCAGGGGGGCGCCGTGCCTCGACTTGGCAGCGGTGTGCAGGCGAGGCCGCTAGGCATATCGTTGCCGGTTGGCGTAATACAATTGGCGCAGCTGGCGTGTTCGCAGTGATCCGCTTGCGCGTGCTCCAGGGTGGGCGCGGCCAGCAGCAGTAAGGCCAGGCACACCGTGACGGGGCGCAGGTGGGGGTGCCAGAGTGGATGGAGCGAGCAGCGTGCTTTCATGTCTTGCGCAGCGGTGAATTCGTTGTGATGCGTCAGTGCGCTAACACACCAACAAGGGACAGCGATGTTACAGCAATGCAAGTTATGATACAACATATCATTATTCGGCTGGCGGGTAAGCCTCGTCAATACCATCGCCTCGGGCTGACCCGCGATTTCCCTGCACGTCGGCGGGACATCGCCCGCGCTTTCTGGCATGGTATGGCCAGCGTTCAGTAGGGTGTCGATAGCAATAAAAAAGAGATAGTGACCATGCCGCCAGACAGTATGAGAGATGTTGCAACGCACGCACTAACCGCCAGGTCGGCCTGCCCTCGCCGCGTCACGAGGCGTGTCGGGAGTGCAGTATGCAGCGGGTTTGCCGCGCTGCTTTTGCTTGTGGGCTGTTCAGATTCTAGTGATTCCACCGCTCAGGCAGTGGGTTTTGAAGCGGCAAGTTTCGACGTGCGAGAAAGCGTTGAACAGCTGCACATTACGGGGGCCGAGCCGGGACAGGAACTCGCGGTCTACGACAGGCAGGGCCAGCGGGTAGCGGCCGGTACAGCGGATGACCTGGGGGGTCTCATTTTCAGGCGGCTAACGCCGGGTCCCGGTTACTCAGTTAGAGAGACGATAGCAGAATCCAGCGCGGCAGTGCAGGATCTCTCTGTCTGGTCCGTTGAAGAGAGTCTGCCAGAGACAGCGTTCTACGCGGCGCAGGAGCTGCAGCCTGGCTTCAACTATATTACTACCCGGGACGGCACGCGGCTCTCGGCGTATGTCACGCTGCCCGGACCTATCGAGGAGGGGCCATATCCCACCCTTGTCAATTATTCCGGCTACTCGCCCTCGCGTCCTGGCGGCGTGTTGGATGAAAACCTGGTGGGCTTTTGCGAAACGCTGCCGGTTCTCTGTGATGCGCCCAACCACCCCTCGGGGTTGATCGGTGGATTCATGGGGTACGCGACCGTTGGCGTAAACATGCGCGGCACCGGCTGTTCGGGCGGTGCTTATGACTATTTTGAAACCCTGCAGGTGCTGGATGGCTATGATGTGATTGAAACAGTCGCGGCCCAGTCCTGGGTATTCAGCAACGGAGTTGGTATGGCGGGCCTCTCGTATCCGGGCATCAGTCAGTTGTTTGTCGCGCAATCTCGACCCCCCAGTCTGAAAGCGATCACGCCCCTCTCCATCATCGCGGAGACATCGTCATCCACATTGGTTCCCGGGGGGATCTATAACAACGGGTTTGCTTTCGAGTGGGCTAATAACGTAGTCGACGGCGCGCAGCCCTATGGCCAGGGTTGGGAGCAGGCGCAGATCGATCTGGAATATGAAGCATTCGGTTATAGTATTTGTGAGGAAAACCAACAGCTGCATGCTCAGGCGGTAGATGCTGTGGGCAGGGCATTGGAAAACCCATATTACTTGCCCGATGTTGTCGACCCATTGAGTCCATCAAAATTTGTCGGGACTATTGATGTCCCCGTGTTGATCAGCGGCGCGTGGCAGGATGAGCAGACAGGAGCCCACTTTGCCACCCTGTTGGATAAATTCAGCAGTGCACCGGTGACACGGTTTATTGCGTTTAACGGACTCCACGCCGATGGTTACAGCCCCGAGGTGCTCGCCGAGTGGAAGGCCTTTCTGGATATTTATGTGGCGGAAGAAATACCCCGTGCGCCCCCCCTCTTGTCACTGGCAGAGCTGTTGTTCGAACAGAATTTTGGTGCCCCGCTGGACTTCCCAGAAATACCCTTCAGTGGTGAACAGAGCTATGCGGCAGCGCGCACCGCTTTTGAGGCCGCCGCGGCGAAAAATCCTTTGCGCATTATTTTCGATCGGGGGGTCGCTCCCGAGCTACTGCCTGTGGCCCCAGACGATCCCGACTATCGTGGTGCGCCGGCAGGGGTCTTTAGTATGCAGTTCAGTCAGTGGCCGCCGCGTGAACAGGAACCCTATCGCCTTTACCTGCAGCCAGACGGCGCATTGTCGACCAACGAACCGACTGATGACGACTCCGCTTCCAGCTTTATGCATGATCCCGATGCGGGACAGCGAACCTTTGGCGGCGGCCAACCCTTTTATGAGTGGACTGCTACAAGCCCAGGTAAAGCGGCGGTCTTCGTCAGCGACAGCCTGACTCGGGACATGGTATTCGTGGGTAGTGGAAGTGTGGACCTCTTTATTGCATCGTCCGCCGAAGATGCGGACATCGAAGTCCTTTTGAGCGAAGTGCGGGCTGATGGGTTGGAAACCTATGTGCAGGCGGGCTGGTTACGTGCCAGTCAACGTGCGCTGGATCCCGCTCAGGCCACGGAGCTGCGTCCCGTCAAAACCCACCTTGAAGCTGATGTGTCTCCGCTCATTCCGGGGGAATATGTCGCAGCGCGCGTTGAGATATTTCCCTTTGCACACATATTTCGCGCAGGATCGCGTATCCGTCTGCAAATCGATACCCCTGGAGACAGTCGCGAACTTTGGAGATTCATGTTGCTGGAATACGCCGAGCCGGTGACACATGCGGTAGGCCACTCAAGCCTTTACCCCTCGAGTGTTGCGTTGCCCCTGATTCCCCTGGTGGAGGTGTTATCCAGTCCACCGCCGTGTCCGGCATTGCGGGGACAACCCTGCCGCGTATTCCAGGAGTACACGAATACGGCGGCCCCGAGTGGTCTGTCAGTCACCAGTCAATGATTGTTAGCGGCTGACTGGTACGTTTCGGCGATAGCGTATGCAGCGCTGGCACCGGGTAATCTTTACCGCTCTGCGGGACGATAATGTCAAAGTTGTCGATAGGCAGGAATGGCCAGAACAGGTGAAGGCGCTATGATTAGTCTGCTCAGAATGCCAGTATACTCAGCATAACATGGTTACTTCCGCGACATGGCGAGAGCACCTGCGCCACTGGCTGCGCCCCGTATTAGGCTTGTGTCTATTTGTGGCTGCATTGATTGCGCTGGACATGCAACTAAAGGAACACTCGCTGGGGGAGGTGTTGGAACAAACCCGGGCGATCCCCGTGGCGCACCTGTTGTTGGCCCTATTGTGCACTGGCAGTAGTTACCTGGTGATGACCGGCTATGACCTGGTGGCATTGCGGTATCTTGGCAGTACCCTGCGGTATGGGCGTATCGCCTTGACCTCATTTATAGCTTACGTGTTCAGCATGGATTTGGGCATGTCAGTGATTGGCTCTAGCGCGGTGCGTTATCGGTTGTACAGCGGTTTTGGTGTTGAGGCCGGGGATGTGGCTCGGGTTATTGCGCTCACCGCCCTGGCGTTTTGGGTGGGTGTGCTGTCGGTGGGTGGCGTGGTGTTGACTCAGGCGGCGCTTCCATTGCCGGAGTCCCTGGATATCCCCTTTGCGACAACCCGTCCAGTGGGTGGGGTTCTGTTGGCAGGGCTGGCAATACTGTTGTTGTTCAACGTCCTGCGGGATAGGCCGCTGTATTGGCGTAGTTTCGAGCTGCCCCTGCTGCCACCGCGTGGCCTGCTGCTGCAAGGGCTGGTTGCCGGCGTTGATTGGAGCCTTGCTGCAGCGGTGTTGTATTTTTTGTTGCCGGCTTCAGCCGAAGTGAGCTATTGGCAAGTGCTCGCGGTATTCTTTGCCGCTCAGACCCTAGGGGTCTTGAGCACCGTACCTGCGGGATTGGGCGTCTTTGAAAGCATTTGCGCAGCCTTGCTGGCGCCCTACTACTCTGCGCCGGCGGTACTCGGTGCTCTGGTCGCTTTTCGTTTCATTTATACGCTGCTACCGGTGTTCGTCGCCCTGGCGCTGTTTGGTGGTTTCGAGGCGCTACAGCGGCGGCACGCTATTGGTGAAACCGGCCGTGCGCTGCGGACGGTTTTAAGTAAGCTAGCCCCGCAGATTTTTTCCGTTGGCGCGTTCCTTGCGGGCCTGTTGTTGATGATTAGCAGCGTGTTACCGCCGCTGGCCACCACATTGCACCTGACGGATGTTCGTTTGTTGGTCGATATTTCTGCAACTGTGGCTATGCTAAGCGGTCTCGCGCTGGTACTGGTATCACGGGGGCTTGCGGCGCGCACCCGTGGCAGTTTCCGAGCCTCTCTTGCGTTGCTGGCCAGTGGGTTTATCAGTGCGACTTTGCTCAGTTTCCATCTGCTTGTGGGTTTGATGCTAGCCTTGCTTATGTTAGCGCTGTGGCTTAGTCGTGGAGAGTTCAGTCGTCCATCCGCGCTGCGTTTGCCGCCCCTGCCGCGCTACTGGGCCGGCGTCCTGCTGGTGACACTGTTGGGTATTGCCTGGAGCATTAGCTGGATAGAGCACTCGGGTCGTCACACAGCGGACCTGTTTGGTCAGTTCAGCGCTGGTGAATATGGTGCGCGTGCTCGTACAGCGCTGTTCTTCACGGGTATCGCCCTCAGTTTTTACATCCTCTGGCGCCTGTCTCGGCCCGCTCTGCCGGCGACCGCGCCGGCGGGTCCCGGTACCCTGGCGCGTGTTTCTGCCATTGTTGCCGCCAGCCCGGACCCTGAGGCGAAGCTGGCTTTGTTGGGTGATAAGCAGTTTTTGCTCAACGAGGCGGGTACGGCATTCATTATGTATGGCGTAGCGGGTAACAGCCTGATTGCCATGGGTGATCCCGTGGGTCCTCCTGAAGAGCACGAAGGATTAATCTGGCAGTTTCGTGAATTATGCGATCGTCACGGGGCTTGGCCAGTGTTTTATGAGGTCACTGCCCACAACTTGCCGGTTTACTTGGATCTGGGGTTGTCGCTGAACAAGTTGGGCGAATTTGCGGTGGTGCCTTTGGCCGATTTCAGCCTCGAGGGTAAGAAGCGCGCCAAGATGCGGCAGGCCATCAACCGGGGCGAGCGGAGTGGCTGCCGCTTTGAGGTGATCGCTGCCCCCCAGTCGGATGACATGCTGGATACCCTTCAAACGATTTCGGATGAGTGGCTGTTGGGGAAGAATACGGGCGAAAAGGGCTTTTCCCTGGGGTCATTCAATCGAGACTACTTGCGTGATATGCCGCTGGCGGTCATTAGAGTTGAGGATAAGCTGGTGGCGTTTGCCAACTTGTGGTGTGGCGGTGACGCCGACGGATTGTCGGTCGACCTGATGCGTTACTCTGATGATGCACCTCACGGGGTCATGGAGTTGTTGTTTATCCACACTATATTGTGGGGCCGGGAGGAGGGCTATCGCTGGTTTGGGCTGGGAATGGCGCCACTCTCTGGGCTTCCCGATCACCATCTGGCGTCAACCTGGGTGCGAGCGGGTTCTTTCATTTATCGCCACGGTGAGCATTTTTATAATTTCGACGGGTTGCGCGCGTACAAAGAAAAATTTGCGCCGGACTGGGAGCCGCGTTACCTGGCATCGCCTGGGGGGCTAGCTTTACCGAGGGTACTGGCGCAAGCCTCTGCGCTGGTGTCGGGTGGGCTCAGACGCCTTGTCGGCTGAAACGGTGAGCCCCCAGGGTCAGCGGTCCTGCGATATTAATGGATTCAGCTCTCACCGGGATTGCCGAACTATTGCAATACCGGCCGGTCGGACGGTGTTTCAATGTGTACCCGCACTCGCCCTCGCAAGATCTGGGAGAGTAGGTAACAGGTCGATCAAGCTGGGACGCATACGCTGCAGCGTTGCTACAT
>JABSPW010000163.1 GCA_013214285.1 Halioglobus sp.
CGATATCACTGGTGGTTTTCCTCGGGTGGCTGACCTTTTCGAAGCACGCAAACCAAAGGACCCGGCGATTCTTGCAGAGATCTCCGGGACGGTTAGTTTCGGTAAGGAGACCAAAGGCAAGCGTCGCTTGGTCATTACCCCAACAGATGGCACCACACTGCCGGACGGCTCAGATCATTATGAGGCATTAATTCCCAAATGGCGTCAGCTTTCCGTGTTTGAAGGTGAGCATGTGGAGAAGGGCGAGGTGGTATCGGAGGGCTCCCCGAGCCCCCATGATATTCTTCGCCTGAAGGGTATTGAGGAGCTGGCGAAGTATATCGTCAATGAAATCCAAGAGGTCTACCGGCTACAAGGTGTGAAGATCAACGATAAGCACATTGAGGTGATCGTTCGCCAGATGCTGCGCAAGGTGGTGGTCACCTCACCCGGCGACTCCAGTCTGATCAAGGGAGAGCAGGTGGAGCATACCACGCTCATGGAAGAGAACGAGCGACTCGAGGGGGATAGCCTAGTGCCGGCCGCTGGCGAACGTGAATTGCTGGGTATCACCAAGGCGTCACTGGCGACCGAGAGCTTTATCTCTGCTGCGTCCTTCCAAGAGACGACCCGAGTGCTGACGGAAGCAGCTGTGACCGGCAAACGCGATTACCTGCGCGGCCTGAAGGAAAATGTGGTCGTGGGGCGGTTGATTCCCGCAGGGACCGGCCTTGCCTACCACGAACAGCGTAAACGCAGTCGGGATACCGAAAGTGAAGGCATGGTCTCCGCCCAGGAGATTGAGGCAGCCCTGACGGAGGCCCTGCTGGCAGACGACTGACGCTGCGCCGACGCATTGTTGAAAGGCGGTGGCACTATTGCCACCGCCTTTTTTATAAAGTGGGAGTTGAGCGAGATGGGGCACCTTGGAGCAGTGGTGCTTGACGCTGCAGAGAGCTGGTGTCGAAAGGTTCAGCGGGAGACGGGCATCCATGCTGTGCATCGCTTGATGTGATCGACGGTACTGTTTCTGTCAGCGTCGCCAGCCTCTGCATGGTTTTGTCATAAAAAAGCCGGCAAAGAGCCGGCTCCCTGACAGCAGACCTTACTAGCTGGCTCTTTTGCGCTCCTCTACCTCTGCGACGACATCGTCGGCGACTTGCTGCGGGCAGGGCAGGTAGTGTGAGAATTCCATGGAGAACTGGCCACGGCCAGAGGTCATAGTGCGCAGATGCCCGATGTAGCCAAACATCTCCGCCAGCGGTACATCCGCCTTGATGCGCACACCGGTCGTTCCTGCATCCTGGTCCTTGACCATGCCACGCCGTCGGTTCAGGTCTCCGATCACGTCACCGACGTGATCGTCTGGGGTAAATACGTCCACCTTCATGATCGGTTCGATCAATTGCGGTCCTGCCTTGGGCATGGATTGTCGGTAGGCGCCTTTGGCAGCCAGTTCGAAGGCCACCGCGGATGAGTCTACCGCGTGAAAGCCGCCGTCGAATAGCTCGATTTCCACGTCCAGCACCGGGAAGCCGGCCACGGGGCCTTCCTCCATCATGGATCTGAAACCCTTTTCAATGGCCGGGAAGAATTCTTTCGGTACGTTGCCACCCACTACCGTGGAAGCAAAAACATAGCCGCTGCCTGGCTCACCCGGTTTGATACGAAAGTCGATCTTGCCAAACTGACCGGAACCACCAGTTTGTTTCTTGTGCGTGTAGGTGTCCTCGATCTCCTGGGTAATGGTTTCGCGGTAGGCCACTTGGGGTTTCCCTACTTCCAGTTCTACCCCATAGGTGCGTTTGAGAATGTCGACCTTCACGTCTAGGTGCAGCTCGCCCATGCCCTTAAGGATAGTCTCGCCCGAATCCTGGTCGGTTTCGACGCGGAAAGACGGGTCTTCGGCAACCATCTTGCCGATGGCGATACCCATTTTCTCCTGGCCGCTCTTGTCTTTTGGGGCTACGGCGATGGATATGACCGGATCGGGGAAGACCATCGCCTCCAGTGTGCAGGGCGCCTTGGGGTCACACAGTGTGTGGCCGGTCTGCACGTTTTTCATACCCACGATGGCAATGATATCGCCCGCCTGGGCGGAGTCCAGTTCCTGACGGTCATTGGCGTGCATCTCGACCATACGCCCGATGCGTTCTGTTTTTCCCGTGAAGGAATTGAGGATGTTGTCGCCCTTGTTCAATACGCCTGAATACAGGCGCACGAAGGTCAGGGCGCCAAAACGGTCATCCATAATTTTGAATGCCAGCATGCGCAAGGGTTCTTCCGGTGAGACCTTTGCCACCTCGCCAGTGGGTTCGCCCGCCTCGTCAGTCAGCGGTTGCGGATCAACTTCGGTTGGGTTGGGCAGGAAGTCGACAACTGCATCCAGTACCAGCTGAACGCCTTTATCTTTGAAAGCGGAGCCGCAGTACGTGGGAAAGAAGTCCAACTTGCGGGTGCCCGTCCGAATGCAGTGCTTGAGGTCCTCGATCGAGGGCTCGTTGCCCTCGAGATACTGTTCCATCAGACCATCGTCCTGCTCCACGGCCGTCTCAATGAGTTTTTCACGCCATTCTTCGATGAGGTCCGTCATAGCCTCAGGCGGGTCTACAATCTCGAATTTCTCGGGATTGCCCGGATCGGGCCAGATGTGGGCTTTTCGGGTCAGCAGATCGACCACACCGCTGAAGTCGTCCTCACGACCGATGGGTAGCACCATAACCAGCGGGTTGGCGCCCAGAACGTCTTCGATCTGATCGACTACCCGGTAGAAATCCGCACCCACTCGGTCTAACTTGTTGACAAAAATAATACGAGCGACTTCCGACTCATTGGCGTAGCGCCAGTTGGTCTCGGATTGAGGCTCAACGCCGCCAGAGCCACAAAACACGCCCACACCGCCGTCAAGGACCTTGAGGGACCGGTATACCTCGACGGTAAAATCCACATGTCCTGGAGTATCGATGATATTCAGGCGATGGTCTTTCCAGAAACAGGTGGTAGCCGCGGACTGAATGGTAATGCCGCGCTCCTGCTCCTGCTCCATGAAATCCGTGGTGGCTTCGCCGTCGTGTACCTCGCCGGTCTTATGAATCTTGCCGGTGAGCTTGAGGATCCGCTCTGTAGTGGTGGTTTTACCGGCATCGACGTGGGCGAAAATACCGATATTTCGGTACGAAGATAAGTCAGCCATGGGTCATCCCTATTGCGTGTAGGTCGGGGGGTAAAAATTTGGGCGCAAGGGTACAGCAAAGCGGAGGAATTAGGGAGTCCAAAATTGGCAAAATACCCGCTTCAGGGCCGATTGCTTGGGCGAAACCTCGGGTTGACTCCAATTTCGGCCGTCTATAGAATGCCGCTCCTGTTTCCAGCAGTGGTCCGGGCGCGCCTACAGGTCTGTCTGGCTGCCAGTTAGTCGCCTGCGGCGACAGCCCTCAGCGGGGTCGAAAGAATACTAACTTTGGAGTATTTTGCTAGATGGCAACGATCAATCAGTTGGTTCGCAAGCCGAGGAAGCGCAAGCTCGAGAAGAGCGGTGTGCCTGCGCTGCAGAGTTGCCCACAGCGGCGCGGCGTGTGTACCCGTGTGTACACCACGACTCCGAAAAAGCCCAACTCTGCACTGCGTAAGGTATGCCGGGTGCGTTTGACCAATGGGTACGAGGTGTCATCGTATATCGGCGGCGAGGGGCACAATCTGCAGGAGCACAGCGTGGTGCTGATTCGCGGTGGGCGGGTCAAGGATCTGCCGGGTGTGCGTTACCACACCGTGAGAGGCAGCCTGGATACTTCTGGCGTAACGGAGCGTCGCAACGGACGCTCCAAGTACGGCGCCAAGCGTCCCAAATAAAATAGCGTTTCTATTCTACAACTGTATGGAAGAGAAGTAAGGTCGGAACCCTGCTGTCCCCGCTTGGTGGCAGGTCAGTGTCCGGTGAACCTGAAGAGAGAGAAGCAGTCATGCCGAGAAGACGTATAGTCGCCAAGCGCGAGGTGTTGCCGGATCCCAAGTACGGGAATGTCACACTCGCAAAGTTCATGAACCATGTAATGGTCAGTGGGAAGAAGTCAGTCGCTGAGACCATTGTATACGGTGCTTTGGACCTGGTTCAGGAGCGCCTGAACAAAGACCCGGTCGAAGCCTTCGATGAGGCTTTAGAAAATATCGCGCCCATGGTCGAGGTCAAGGCTCGTCGAGTGGGCGGCGCCACCTACCAGGTGCCTGTTGAAGTGCGTCCGGCGCGTCGCGTGGCACTGTCCATGCGCTGGCTGGTGGAGCATGCCCGCAACCGTGGTGAAAAATCGATGCGCCAGCGACTGGCCGGTGAGATTATCGATGCTTCACAGGGTAAAGGTAATGCTGTCAAGAAGCGCGAAGATGTTCACCGCATGGCCGAGGCCAATAAGGCATTCTCTCACTACCGTTTCTGATCGTCGTCCTGCACGTATTTATCGGGGATTGAACTGTGGCACGCAAAACTCCTATCAGCCGGTACCGGAACATTGGTATTTGTGCGCACGTGGATGCGGGTAAGACGACCACGACCGAGCGAGTACTGTTCTACACCGGGCTGTCTCACAAGATGGGTGAAGTGCACGATGGCGCTGCGACCATGGACTGGATGGAGCAGGAGCAGGAACGCGGTATCACAATTACCTCTGCAGCAACGACCTGTTTCTGGAAGGGTATGGACACCCAGTTTGACGAACATCGCATCAATATTATCGACACACCAGGACACGTGGATTTCACCATTGAGGTAGAGCGTTCACTGCGCGTGCTCGACGGCGCCGTGGTTGTCCTGTGTGGTTCCTCAGGCGTTCAACCACAGACTGAGACCGTCTGGCGTCAGGCGAATAAGTATGAGGTGCCACGCATGGTCTTCGTCAACAAGATGGATCGAGCCGGTGCAGATTTTCATATGGTGGTAGATCAGTTGAAAGAGCGGCTAGGAGCCAACGCGGTGCCACTGCAGATGACCATTGGTGCAGAAGAAGAATTCATCGGCGTAGTCGATCTGGTGAAAAACAAGGCTATCCTCTGGAGCGAGGGCGATCAGGGCATGAGCTTCAAATACGAAGATGTGCCAGCCGAGCTTGTGGAACAGGTCACCGAGATGCGCGATTTCTTGGTTGAAGCGGCGGCGGAGGCCAATGATGAGCTTATGGAAAAGTATCTCGAGGAAGGAGGTTTGTCGGAAGACGAGATTAAGCAGGGCATCCGGGAGCGCACGCTGGCCAATGAGATCATTCCGGTGCTGGGTGGCTCGGCTTTTAAAAACAAGGGTGTGCAGGCGGTATTGGACGCGGTGATTGACTACATGCCTTCCCCCACTGAGGTGAAAGCTATCGAAGGAACGCTACTGGATAAGGATGAGACTGTTGATACCCGGGAAGCCGATGATGATGCGCCATTCGCGGCTCTCGCTTTCAAAATAGCGACCGATCCCTTCGTTGGAACATTAACATTTTTCCGGGTGTACTCCGGCAAGCTGGAGAGCGGCACTGGTGTATTCAACTCGGTTAAGGAAAAAAAAGAACGTGTTGGTCGGATGGTGCAAATGCACTCCAACAGTCGCGAAGAGATTAAAGAGGTGCTGGCAGGCGATATTGCTGCGGCTGTGGGCCTTAAGGATGTGACCACAGGCGACACCTTGTGCGACCCCGATAAGGCGATTGTGTTAGAGCGTATGGAATTTCCCGAACCTGTGATATCGGTGGCTGTGGAGCCTAGATCGAAGGCGGATCAAGAAAAAATGGGTGTCGCGTTAGGCAAGCTCGCGCAGGAGGACCCGTCTTTCCGTGTTAAAACAGACGAGGAGACCGGCCAGACCATCATATCGGGAATGGGCGAGCTACATCTCGATATCATCGTGGACAGGATGAGGCGTGAGTTCAGTGTCGAGGCCAATATAGGTAAACCGCAGGTAGCTTACCGTGAGGCAATTCGCAATACACTAGAAATCGAAGGCAAGTTCGTCCGTCAATCAGGTGGTCGTGGTCAATATGGTCATGTTTGGATTAAATTTGAGCCTGCGGAGGATGCTGGTGCTGAGGGTCTTGAGTTTGTTAACGAGATTGTCGGCGGCGTTGTCCCTAAAGAATACATTCCTGCGGTGCAGAAAGGTATTGAGGAGCAGATTAAGTCGTATCTGATCGGCGACAGTGCCATCAATGGCATGC
>JABSPW010000164.1 GCA_013214285.1 Halioglobus sp.
TTAAAAGAGTTCTCGTCCAGGCCAACCTGCGTCCGGTATACCTGGTCTGCGTCAAAATAACCGGCACCGCCGCCGTGCAGGTAGACCCACAAGGGCGCATTGATATTCTGACCGTTATAGGGCCCCACTACCGTGAAGCTGTGGTTGCCGGAGAGGCCGCAGCTGTAATCAGGGTTATCGAAATGCTCGAGTTCAATAGAGATGTTCTGATTGATCGCCAAGTTATCGGCGTCGGTGCGCTGGATATTGTCTGTCGACCGGACCACCGGCGCCCAGCTGTAATCCACCTCGAAGATGGGCTCAAGGCTGTGCACGGGTTCCTCATCTGGCCAGGCGGCGGGCAGGTTAACCACACACGGGCTGCCGCCGTCCTGGCACAGGGAGGCAGCATTGTCGCCCTTCCAACCCAGGAAAATATACCCCGCCGCTGGGGTGACCGCAAAGGTATCGCTAAAGGCCTGCCCCGACACCGTATAGTCACAGGTTTGACCCGAGGCACAATCGTAGCGACCAGACGTTGCAGTGACGCTGCCGCCCACGGGCACTGTGATGACAATATTGCCATCCGGTATCGGTGGCCCGCACTGGGCCAGTGCATTATTGGCACCGAGCGATGTCAGCCCCGCAAGCAGGAGGGCTTTTACACTAGTTGCTGTCTTCATGCGCATATTCCTTGCCTCGATGTTTCTCAATTGCTTCAGCTGACCTAGTCGAGCGCGACACGTGTATAGGGGGCACTAATGGGTATGACGTTGCCGTCGGCGGTGACCGTGTGGGTCGTGATCAGGTCAATTGTCGTGCGGCCTATCTCCAAGGGTATAGTTGCTGTCCAGGTGCTGCCAGTGCCTGTCATCACAGCCCAATTCGCCTCCGGGAAGAGCTCGTAAAGGTACCAGGACGAACCGTCGGGGCGGCGATCGTACATCCAGAAGATGCGGCTATCCTCAGGCTCACCGCCGTCGGGAAAGGTGACGGATACCTCCAGGTTCGCGCCGTTCACCTTAGTGGCGATATCCGGTATTTCAAGCCCGGCATCAGCGCCGAAAAGCTGCTCGGCAAAGAAGGCGGCGTCGACGCTATTACTAGGCGCCTCGGGATGGCCGGGGCGATCATGGCCACCGTTCGGCACGATATAGGTGCGCAGGTCGGGCAGGATGATACTGGTACCGGGCACGTCATACGCGACCCAGTCGTGCGAACCGGGCAGGCTTAAAATATCGACGCCACGGGCCTGCAGCTGTTCCCAGTTCTCGCTCACGTAAAAATCATCAGCAACGCGATCCAGACTGGCCTGTAGCTCGACTTCGGACCAACCGAGCGCGAGGGCTTGGTCAGCCCCGGACGCAGCGGATCGGTATCCTTTGTCGTAATATTTCCATGGCTGATCACCCTGTGGCAGGCCATCGGCGCGAGCCGCGTCGAAGTCGTCGTCCGCGGCGGTAACCTCGTCAATCGCGGACGGATCGTTGGCACGAATCGGCGTCCGGGCCGCGAATGCGACCCCGCTTCTCACTGCCGTGATGCGCTGATCATGAATGGAGGCGATGAGCGGGGTCATACCGTTCTTCGAGCCACCGTAGGCAATGACCGGACCGGGCCGGAATAGGTCGTCGTCGAAGGCCGCAGTAATCGCTCGCATCATGATAGCGCCCCACAGATAGAATTCGGTGTAACGCCAGTCGAGGGTCTCAAGAAAACGATTGCGCAGGGCAAGCACGTTGGGCAGCTCTAAATCGGGGTATCCGTCTCTAAGACCCTTGATCTTGGTCAGCACCACCCCGGCACCGCCCTCGATAGCCACTGCCTCGTCAGCGAGCAGGCGCTTATCGCCCTCACCGGTGTCAGATAGCCTTGATCCGGTGATGACGAAGCCGTCAACAGACCCTTGCAACGGCGCAATGAGCCGCACAGGCACGCGGATCTCGACACCTTCCCACCAGTCATCCACATGGATATTAATGAGCTTCTGCCGGGTCGTCCCGTCGATGGTGTCGATATGCCAATCCTCAAGGACTACAACGTCTAGCGTACGGGTATCGGTCATGGCCGGCATATAAAAGGGCTCGTCCAACGTGGGACCAGCCGTGGCATATTGGAGCACCGGTTCCAGGAGGCGGGTGGGTTTGTCGTCAGCCCAGGCGGCGGGCAGGCTCACCACACAGGAGCTGCCTGCAGCCTGGCACAGGGATGCGGCACCCTCGTTGCGCCAACCCAGAAAGGCATAGCCTGGCGCTGGCGTCACACTGAACGTATCGGTCACGGCCTGACCCGATACCGTATAGTCACAGGTTTGCCCCGAGGCACAGTTATAGTTACCAGATGCTGAAATGACGCTACCCCCCTCCGGCGCTGTGATGACGATGTTGCCATCCGCAATCGGCGGGCCGCACTGGGCTAGAGCGTTGTTAGCAGCGAGCAGGGAGGCGCAGGTCAGCACGGTGGATGCCAATGTCAGGATTTTCCTAGTCATCTTCTCATGCAAACACAAATCAATCTGCGCATCGCTTCACAACCTGCAGGCTGAATGACAGACACGTTGGCAACAGAAATCGCGTTCTGGTGGGTACGGGCGCCGATATACCCTGCCCCATGATCCATGTCAGTGACGTCGATAAGTATTTCGTTATCGATAGAGATCTTTATGGCGTTCCCAGACAGAACAACCCTGTAGGTATGCCATGTCGCGGGGGAATACGCTGTCGCAACGGATGCAACCAAGGCATTAGTGCCATCCACAATGGAGCGCAGCTGCAGTAAGCCATTATTATTATTGAGCCGCAGGAAATACAGGTTGTCGGTATCTGTCACACGGAACGCGAGCGAACTAGCCATCCAGCCGATCGATGGATTGAGGGGATTTACCGTCACCATATCGGCCTCGAACCTGCAGTCGGTCCCGGCTGAATTCCCGGCATAGCCTGACTTGCAACCCGTGTTGTCCTCCTGGTTGTAGCTACCGCCACTGATGTACCAGCTACCATTCCCGTTCCAGGGATAGGCGCTGTTAGCGCCGTCAAAATCATCGATCATGTTTGCCAGTGGGCTCCACCACGAGAAAGGTGTAGTTTTCTGAGAGGCCACAGCTGCAGGCCATATTACGGCAGAAATTCCGTTCCCAGGAGGCGCCAAAGCCATTGGCCATTTCATTGTGGGCAAGCACCGCCTGACCACTGTCGCGGGTTACCTGTGCGACAGCAGATGGCACCGCAAACGCGAGAAAACTGATGAGTCTGATTAGAGGCTGTCGCCAAAGCTGCATCCCATCGATACCTCGCAGGGTTTTGTCCTCACAGTCACTCCCCCAAACTCGGCGATGTCCCTGTCTTTAAAGTCCGAGGGACGGCCCGGTTGATCGTGCAGAGCCGGCCCAACGCAGTGCTGAAGACCACGCTCATTCAGTGAGGCCATCAACCACGCTGCTATTATTACCGCTCTCGACGATTAGTTTTATATCATTTTCGGCCAGAATGTCCGCCGCACAGGACGGGCTGGAGGGACACTGAGGACCCCATCACACTCTCTCCACCGGGCGAGCGCTCCCCGGCGGCGTTACAGCACGCCTACCCCTGCCAGCGGCGATACTGGGCAGGCGTCACCCCGTTCCAGCGGACAAACGCACGGTAGAAATTTTCCGGCTCGGAGTAGCCCACCAGGTGGGCTATATCGATAACCTCAAGCCCGGTCTCGGCAAGATAGCGCTGGGCCAGCACATTCCTCACATCATCCAGCACAGCGCGGAAGCTGGTGGATTCCCCTTGCAAACGGCGCCGCAGGGTCCGCTCGCTCATGTTCATCTGCTGCGCCACTGTTGCACTATCTGGAAACCCTGCAGTGGACACCACCAGTAGCTGACGTACTTTGGCAGTGATGCTCTCAGCTGCCTCCATGCCGTTCAATATTTCCTCACATTGCTGGAGAAAGAGCGCATTAACGGCAGGATCGGGTGGATTTAGCTGCATTGCGAGCACGCTTTCCGGGATCCATACCTGGGAATATTCCCTGTCGTAGGCCAGGGGCAAAGACAAAGACTCGAGATAAGTTCCGGCGTGACAGGGCCTGGGATAATTCACTTCTATCTCGACGCCTGCCATCCGGGTGTTTGAGAGCAGTCGACCGTGGCGGATATTAATCGAATGCACAAGCTCGGTGGCCATACGCAGCTGCTCTCCACTGCCTCGCTTCATATTCATGCGCACCATGATCCCACCTTGCTGCGGATGGGCTTCCCAGTGGGGACCAGGCGCAAGCACCTTCTGGTAGCCCAACATCAGATTCAACGTGTCTCTGACAGTGGCACTGCTCATCATGGCAAAACCAAAAGAGCCGGTCCCCAGAAGATTAATGGTCTCACCAATGCGAATCGCGAAGCCGGGGTCACCGGCGAGCTCCGTCGCCGCCTCCAACATCAGGACAAGGTCCATTTTCCCAGCCGCACCGTCCTGCACTTGTGCTTTTCGACGCCGCTCAAACCGGGAGAAGAGCGGTTCCCGCTCGATACCGAGCTGTTCCACCGCCTGGAGGAACGGCACCATCAGTTGAAACTGGCCTGGCCGTTTACCCATACTGGCTAACGGTGGCAAGTCGGACCGCGACGTTACAGCGTGAAAACAGGCCCCTCAACCCACTCATGTAGCAGCCTCATCTTTGTAGTCTTTGGCCTCAGGCAGATCCGCCAGCGCCGCGCTGCAATCGAGATCACGGTAGGCGGTGAGCAAACGAATGTGGTTGTTGACCGTAATGTCCCAACCATAATTCTCGACCGGGGTTGTCAACCAGCCAATGTAAACGCCCCACACTATCGCACGTCGATACTCCAGCCACAGCGTTTCCGAGTCCGGGGCGTCCTCGACTCCAGCCCCCTGCAGCTGTTCTCGATAAAACTCAAGCAGCGCGCCTTCGTGCCGGCGGCGATCGGCAACACCCAGGGCCGTTGCCAGCAGGTAGGTCACGTCGTGCATGCAATACCCCTTGGCCATCAGCTGCCAGTCCAGCAAACCGGCACGCCCGTCTTCGAACAGGTAGCTATTGCCGATATGGGTGTCACCGTGGCAGAGGGTCTGGGGCAACGTGGACTGGTGGCGCTGCAGCTTGCGAAATTCCCGGTAGAGCCTCTCCGCGCTCTGTCCCACTGACTCCACCAGCTCCCGTTTGAACTGGTTTTCGGCAATTTCCCGGGCGATCATCGCCGGCACCATATCGGGGTGATTGAACAGCGTATAAATGTCACCCGAGGTGTGCGGATGGAGCCAAGCCAGATCGGCCACAAAACGCGGCGACGCCCAGTAGGCCGCATGGAGTTCCGCGAGTAGCGACAGCAAAGAGCGCACATGGTCGAGAGATACCTTGCTGTTCACATTGGCAAAATGCACACCGCGCTGCCGCAGGTCCTCCATAGCAATACCAAAGGTGCCTGTGCCGGCATAATGATCACCACCGAAACAGGCGGGCGTTTCAATATCAAGCTCGGGGCGCAGGCGCGTATAAAATTCCACTTCATTTCGATAAAGGGGAATGTCTCCAAAATCCGGTCGCACTGTCTTGATCATCCATCGCGACGCTACCTTGGCCGCGCCCTCTCCGACCAATTCCACATCGACGCCAATGCGACAGGCAGTCGATACCTCGTTGCCGCCAAATACTTTGGACTCATACACGGAAAACCCCACCACTTCCAGATCGGGTCGGACCCTCCTGATCAGGCAGGTCAAATGATTGCTGGTCAGCTTTTCAGGGTCATGGGGAAAGGCGTCGATCATCGTGCTCACACCAGACTGATGAAACGGTACGGACACAGTAACCTCTTGAATCCATAAAAATCCACTAGTCCCCAATCGACATAAGTGGGTAGCGCGACAGGACAGTTCCGGGTAAGTTACTCCCAAAGTCTGTATCGCGCAGGGCATTTAAATGGCGATCGAGCGGGACGAAGCGGGTTTTGACGCCCCTGCACCACTAGGTCACCCGGCACGGGCCGGGTTGCCCGTGGGTCATAGGACCGGTCCCGAGGTGGGCGAAACACTACCGGATTTTGAACTGCCTGATGCCAACGGGTTGCCAGTCCGCCTGCATACGGATCGCGCGGGCGCCAAAGCCGCGCTGGT
>JABSPW010000165.1 GCA_013214285.1 Halioglobus sp.
GCCCCATCATCGGCAAGAACGTGGGCACCATTGCCAGCACGATCTACAACGTGGCCAGCGAAGAGATGAAGCTGGAATTTTTACCGAAAATTTTTCGCAATGAGGGCCAGTGGGCGATCACCTATACCGAGCCCAATGCTGGCACTGATCTGGGATCGCTGCAGACACGCGCTGTGGATAAGGGTGACCACTTCGAGGTCACTGGCATGAAGCACTACATCACATCAGCCCACTTCTGCCGCTGGCACTGGATGGCGCTGCGCACAGACCCCGATGCGCCCAAGCATAAAGGCATTTCCATCTTCATTGTCGATCACGACACACCCGGCTTGAGCATGTCTCGCATGGACACGCTCGGCAGGGAAGGCACGACCCACCGCACCAACCAGGTGTTCTTCGACAAGATGAAGATCCCCAAGTCCCGGGTGGTCGGCGCAGTCAATAAGGGCTTTTACTACATGATGCAGGCGTTGGACTACGAACGTTTTGCGATCCTTTCCTTCGCATCCCGGGTGCGGCGCTTTGACAATATCGTACAGTGGTATCGGGAGGCAGACTTCGACGGCGAACGGCCCCAAGAAGACCCCAATACCCGTCGCGCCCTCGCGAAAATGGCCACCCGGGTGGAGGTGGGCACCATGCTTGAACGTATGGCCATCTGTAAGGCACAGCAAGAAGTCCCCGACGTAGAGGCGGCCATGAACAAGGCCTGGGGCGCCTCCATCGGCGATGAGTTTGCCCAACTGGCTCTGGATCTCATGGGCCCCTTTGGCGGTCTTTGGGGTGGCAAACACTCACCTTTTGACGGCGGTCTGGCAGACGAATATCTGATGGCCGGTCATGCACGTGTCGCCGCCGGTGGAGTAGACACCTCGAAAGCGATTGTAGCCCGACGGCTGCTGGGCCTACCCAACGCCCTGGGCAAACCGGAACTACCGGCGCGGTAGCCGAGAGATTTAGCAAGGAGTCCGCAAGTGGATATCAAACTGACAGAGGAACAAGCGCAATTACAGGATAGCGCTGCCCGTTTCATGGATGACCAATGCACTTTCGATTTCGTCCGCAAGATGGAGTCGCAGTCAAAGCAGGGCTTTTGCCGGGACATGTGGAAAAAGTTTGCCGAGATGGGCTGGCTGGGAATTATGGTGCCGGAAGGCTACGACGGTATGGGCATGAGCCTGCTGGACACCGTTGTGCTAATTCGCGAATTAGGCAGGCATATCTGTCCCAGTCCGTTCCTATTCACCAGCGTACTGGCTGCCGACTTGATTTCGGAGTCCGGTACGGAAAAACAGAAAAGTGAACTGCTGCCACAAATTGTGCTGGGTGAGAAAATCTACGCCTTCGCGTATCAGGAGTTTTCACGCAAGTTCACTCCGGAGCACATCAAGCTGCAGGCGCGACAGGATGGCGACAGCTTTGTACTCAATGGCAGCAAGTTATTTGTAGAATTCGCCGACGGTGCCGACACCCTCATCGTCGCCGCTCGCACCGGTGATGCAAACTCGACAAGTGGCCTGACTCTGCTGCTTGTGGATCGCGAAAGCGTCGGCATCACGTCACACCACATGCCAACCATGTCTCGAGACCGGCACTATCAGGTAGATTTTGACAACGTCAAAGTACCCGATTCAGCACGGCTGGGAGCAGTCGGCAAGGGCTGGGAGGCGCTGGAGCCCTCTCTGCATAAGGCCATCATTGCCTTCTGCGCCTATACCAATGGCGCCGGCTTTGAAATGCACGAGCACGCTACCCAGTACGCCCGCGAACGCGTCCAGTTCGGCCGCCCTATTGGCCAGATGCAGACCATCCAGGGCTACCTGGCTCAGATGATTATGGAGCTATACGGCGCAGATATGCTCACGATGTTCACTGCCTTCCAAATTGATAGGGGGCGCGACGCGCGAGGTTACGTCGCAAAATCCAAGGCTTTTTCATCGGAAACCGTGGGGCACGTGATGGACGTCAGCTCACAGATTTTCGGGGGCATGGGCTATATGGAAGAACAAGACACCACACTCTTTCTGCGCCGCGGCAAACAATACCAACTTGCCCTGGGTGGCAGCGAGTATTGGGAGGATGTGATCGCAGAGGAAATCATCGACCGCGAAGACCCGGCAGTACTCACCTGATGTCAGCATTTATAACGCGGACATGTTAACTGACGTGTCCACGGCAGAGGACTTCACGATCGGGCTAAATCAAGCCCTGGCGTGGGTCGACGTCGAACGCCACGAAGTCATTGGTGAGTTCGAGGTGGAACGTGGTTACTGTTGGACCGCCTGTGCCGCGGTTCAGAATGGCAATCCGCTTTATTGGGACGACGAGGTCGCTCGCCAGTTGACGGGCGGCCCCACCGCGCCGCTGACCCTGCTGTCTGCCTGGTTCCGGCCCCACTATTGGATGCCAGGGCGCGAGTCCATGCCGTTGCCGTGGCAAACGCACTTTGATTTAAAACAAACATTGGTTCTGCCGGAAGCGGTTGCCACGGACAGCGAGGTGACCTTCGGCGAGCCAATCCGACCCGGCGATCGTATCCGTTGCGCAGAGACACTTCGCTCCTTGAGTGAGGTGAAAACAACCAAACTCGGGCGGGGACGCTTCTGGGTCATCGACGCGGTATGCCGCAATGGAGCAGGCACCTGGGTAGGCACCGAAACCATGACCGGGTTTGGCTACCGCAACCTGCAGGAATGATCACCATGCAGACGATGACCAGGCAGAACCTCACAATCGATCAAGTAGCCGTCGGCGATAGTTTACCGGAACTCACCCACGAGGTGACCGCCACTTCGGTGATTCTCGGTGCACTGGCGAGCCGTGACTGGCGTCCCATGCACCACGATCGCGATTTCGCTCAACAACGCAATGGCACCCCCGACATTTTTATGAATACACCGAACCAAGCAGCGTGGCTGGAACGTTTTATCACGGACTGGGGTGGACCCAAGGCCCGCATTGGTCGCTACAAATTCCGCATGGGCGACTCGATTTGCCCGGGGGACATCATGATCTTTTCTGGAACGATCGACGCGGTTAGCACGGACGTAAAGGGTTGCGGCTGGGTAGGTCTCACTATCGCCTTAGCCGCAAGCAACGTAATAAAAACCCGCTTCAGCGCGCGCGTCGCTCTGCCGGTCGATAATGAGGATAACCCTTGGGCCCGTCGTGGCGAAGACTGGCAGCCCTGACAATACAACAATATAACGAGCATACCCGTATGGCCAAACTTCCATTGGAAGGCGTAAAGGTACTGGATCTGGCGCGACTGGGTCCCGGCCCCCACTCGTCGCAGATTCTCGGTGACTTTGGCGCCGATATCATCAAAATCGAACCCCCCAGTCGCGGTGGCGTTGAGCTCACCATGCCTGATGTGTTGCGACGCAACACCCGCAGTATGCGCCTTAACCTGAAAAAGCCAGAAGGCCGTGAGGTCTTTGAAAAACTGGTCAGTAAAATGGATGTCGTGGTCGAGGGTTTTCGACCCGGGGTGGCAAAAAAACTTGGCATGGACTATGACAGCCTGAGTAAGCTAAAGCCAGATATTATCAGTATCTCCCTATCGGGCTTGGGCCAAGAGGGACCCTACGCTCTAGTGGCCGCACACGACCTCAACTACCAATCCTTGGCCGGGGTGCCCCACATGACCGGGGACATCGATGGGCCGCCCAAGATTCCCGGCAATGCCATGGCAGACGATGCTGGCGGCATCAGTGCCGCACTGGCCATCATGATTGCCCTATTTCACAAGGAGCGCACAGGTGAGGGGCAGTATATAGACTTCGCCATGGTCGATACCTTGCTTAACATGATGTTGCTGCAGCTCAATGAGGTGCAGGAAACCGGCCAGTCGCCACAACGCGGTGAAACTACGTTGAGCGGCAGGTATGCCTTTTATAACATTTACGAGTGTTCAGACGGTAAAAGTATATCCCTTGGCACTTTCGAGCCCTGGTTTTGGTCGAAGCTGTGCGGCTTGATCGGTGTCCCGGAATTCGCCGATCGACAATATCCGGAAAGCGAGGCAGAAATCGAGTCGCAGAAGCACACCCTGCGTCATATTTTCCTGACCAAAACGCGGGACGAATGGGTAGACCTGCTTATGCTGGAAGACACCTGCGTCTCACCCGTGTTGTCACTGGATGAGGTCATGGCAAATGAACACCATCGCGCTAGAGGCGCTATCCTCTCGGGTGAATCAATCGGTACCGGCTTTATCGACCAGGTCGGAATGATCTACAAATTCTCAAAAACTCCGGGCGCCATCCGCCGAGCTGCCCCTGCGATCGGCGCTGATACCGCTGACATCCTGCGTGAAGTCGGTTACGCCGACGACAGCATTACTGCACTGGAGTCTACGATTACTGCACTGTAGGGCTGGTCAGGGCAATGCCAGCGTTCCGGTGCAGGTATAAGCGGGCCCCAATTGAGTATCAATACTGATGTCCATATCGACTAATTTCTCTCCATCCTTTTCCCACTTACGTGTAATAGTGCCCGTCATTACATAGTCTTCGCCCGCGCCAATGGTGCGTCGCATTTGCAGCTGAATTCTCCGCACGGTACTCGCCGGGCCCCCGTAGTCGGTCATGAAGCGCGATAACATGCCCAGATTAAAGTGCGTACCCAGAAACATTTCCCGAGTCCGGCTCTTATTGTGGCTGTACCAGGTGTTGTGGTGCTGCGGGGCGAAGTCGCGGCTCGCGGAGGCCATGAAGACGCAACGGGTAACGGTAATCGGCATGACCAGTCGGGGCATCTCGTCCCCGACACTGACCGTAAGCCAGCGGGTATCGGCAGGTGCCCGACCTTGCCAGCCGGTGCGCCAGGATTCCAGCATCTCTTCAGTGCCATTATGCCAACCGCCTTTGAGCCAGTCGCCCTCTGGCGGCACCTCGGGCGCCTGATCCTCCAGCGTACTGGGTTGGGCGCGGCGCTGCTTCGCCGCTTCCGTTTTCGCTAGGCACTCTTCGCTGGATTCACCCTCGGGCGTCTTGCCACCATAGGAAAACAGATTCGTAAAGGCCTGGCTAACCAATTCATCACGCTGGTTGTAGTAGCTGGTCTCAAGCTTGGTGAAGTAGCCTGCGCCGAGCCGCGTGCGCTTGTAGTCGGATATATCGACAAGACGCCCGGTCGTGCTTAGCCGATCGCCTATTTCTACCGGGCGATAAAAATACATCTCATAGTTAGCGAGGATGCCAACCGGCTGTTCCAGCAAGTCCTTCAATTCAAAATGGAGCAGCTGGCGGGTTTTGTGAAACTGCTTCATGGGCCAGCGGTACGGCATAACCAGGGTGCAGATATTCATGCCTGGCTGCGCAATAATGTCCTTGAAGCCGCGGCTACGAGCGTATTCACGGTCGTTATATAACGGGTTAGCGTCCTCTACCGTCTCCAACCAGTGGCGAATGAGGTATTCGGAGCACTCAACATCGGAGATCTCTTTCTCATTGGGGACCGATAACTCAATTATTCGTGCCCGATTCACCCCAGTCACATAGTCGGGGATCGCACCAAACTCGCTCGGATTACGCTTAACCGGTGCTGTCTCTGTCTCGCTCATAACGCCTGCTCTCTCCGAGTTGGGGCCCTCCGCATACCAGGCCGTGGACGCTCTGCCGCTCTGCCGCTCTGCCGCTCTGCCGCTCTGCCGCTCTGCCGCTCTGCCGCTCTGCCGCTCTGCCGCTCTGCCGCTATACCGCTATACCGCTATACCGCTATACCGCTATACCGCTATACCGCTATACCGCTATACCGCTATACCGCTATGTTCAGTATGATGCGACCGGCCGCCTTATTCAAGACAAGCGGCTTATTATAACCGATGTCGTAGTGGAACTCCTTCACAAGACGCATGCCTTGAGATAATATGGGCACTTTCCGCCGGGAGGGTACTATGGAACTCGATTGGAGCCCCGAGGAAGCGGCCTTCCGACAGGACGTGAGGGCATTTCTCGATAAAGAACTGACTGATGAGGTGGCCGGCAGCATGTTTGTCAATACGCCGGAGCGCGTGGCCTTTGTGGATAAACTGGCCGAGAAAGGCTGGCTGGGCATGGGATTTCCG
>JABSPW010000166.1 GCA_013214285.1 Halioglobus sp.
TCCGCTACCTTGAAGAACACGCTACCCTTTGCGTCACTAAAACCGATGGAGCCCACACGTGAATACTGCTGTTACCCCTTTTACGGCCGCTATCCCCGAAGCAGAACTGGCCGACCTGCAACAGCGCCTGGCGCGGACGCGCTGGCCAGAGAAAGAGCCCTGCGACGACTGGGAGCAGGGCATGCCTCTGGCCTATACCCGGGAACTCGCTGACTACTGGGCTAACGCGTATGACTGGCGACGCTTCGAAACCAAGCTGAATGGCTGGGCGCAGTTCATCACATCGATCGACGGTATCGACATTCACTTCATTCACCATCGCAGCCCCCACGACGACGCCCTGCCCCTGATCATTTCTCACGGTTGGCCAGGCTCTATTGTGGAGTTTCATAAAGTCATTGATGCCCTGACCGACCCGACAGCGCACGGGGGTCGCGCGGAAGACGCTTTCCACGTTGTGGCACCCTGCTTACCGGGTTACGGCTTCTCCGGCAAGCCGATCGACACCGGCACCCATGTGGAGAAAATTGGCCGAATGTGGGGGCAATTGATGGCCCGACTCGGCTACACCCACTATGTCGCGCAAGGCGGCGACTGGGGCAGTATGATCACCCAGAGCATGGGGCTCACCGAGACCACACATTGTGCGGGCATTCATATCAACATGCCCATCGTAGCGCCGGACGAGAGCACGATGAATGACCTCACCGAGGCCGAGATGGCGGCTCTGAACGACATGGGCGCCTACACGGAACAAGGCTCCGGCTACTCCAAACAACAATCGACCTACCCCCAAACGCTGGGCTACGGTCTAGCAGACTCCCCCGCCGGACAGATGGCCTGGGTGGTGGAGAAGTTTTACATGTGGACCGACTGCGAGGTCGACGGCAAACGCCACCCGGAAAATGTTCTCAACAAAGATGAATTGCTGGACAACGTGATGATGTACTGGCTGAACAATGCTGCGGCCAGCTCGGCGCGCCTGTACTGGGAAAGTTTCACCCGTGTCAGCATGGACCCTATCGACATGCCCGTCGGCTGCTCCATTTTCCCGAAAGAGATTTTTCGCTGCAGCCGGCGTTGGGCCGAAAAGCGTTTCACGCAGCTGATACACTGGAATGAGCTCGAACGCGGCGGTCACTTTGCGGCTCTGGAACAGCCCGCATTGTTTGTCGAAGAATTGCGGACCTGCTTCAGCGCGCTGCGCTAGCACACATCAGTCTTCGTCGGCAAAATCCGAACTCGTATTGAGCCGATTATCGAAGGGATGCGGACGAATACCACGCAGCGCCGGCTCCGACCCACCGGACTGCTCCTCCTCGCCGGCGCCGTCTGTGCCGCTCTCCGTCGCCTGCCCCTGCCGCGACTGAACCGGCACCAGTGTCGGAGCGGGAGCACTGTCCAGATCCACCACCGATACACGCGGCGGGCTGACCGACTCATGAGCCGTCTCATCGTGCGCTGGTTCGACCATCTGGTCGACTGAGCGCGTCGGGTCGGGTGGCAGGAAACGGGGGATATCCCTCCCTTGCCCTGGCGCGTCCGGCACAAGGGCTTCTGGCAATTGCACAGCTTCATCCGCGGGCAAGGGTTCGTCTAATTCCAGCGTCTCATCAATCGGGAGTGATGCCGCGGGAGCTAATAGATCAAGTGCTGTCTGATCATCCTGCAGGGCCTCCAATGCGTCCGGCCCATGCTCTGCGGGCACGGTTGCGCGCAACGTTGCCGCCGGTGCAGACCCACCCGACTGCGCTGCCTCAGACGCATCAAGCGGCGACAATGCCGACAAACCGCTGCCATTACTACCAATGAACTCCAGGTTCTCAAGGGTGGCGTCCACCGGGAGTTCAACCACCTGGGGTACCGGCAGACTGGACCGTTCCTGCACCGTGTCCACGTCGCCCTCGTGCGGCGACTCTGCCTGCGACAAGGCCTCTTCCGCTATTGGCTCGGCAGTTTGCTTTGCCTTGACACGGGAAAATTGTGCCAGATTGGGTGTGTGCCCGGGCCGATGGTCGGCACTGTAATGGCCCGGCTCCAACACGCTCGCCTGTTCTGCCAACGTGGCCCCCGCGTCAGCGCGGCGCGCCCTCGACTCATCGGTACCATTGCTGCTGTCCGTCGGCTTCTGGCCCGACGCGGGGGCAACCGCCTCCTGTGCCCCTCCAGCGCCACTGGCCACCAGCAGCGGCGCGACCTCGACCGTCTCCGTCTCCTGCAGCAGATCGTCCTCGAACCGAGCCTGCTCACTCTGCGCGCGCTGTTTCAGTACCTCGCTCGCACAATCCGACCAGCGACCAAATTGACTGGACTCTGCAGGATCCGGCATACGGTGCTTGCGAAAGTTTTGCATGGCATGGTCAAACCGCTTGAGCACAGACCAGTAGTAGTGGATATGGTCTTCGGTTTGCAGTGGGACCACATCCGTACCTTCACGTATGATCAACATCTGCGGTGGCAACTGTCCTTGGATGGTGTGCAACAAATGAGCAGTAAACGCCACGCGAAAACCGGAATGAAACCCGTCTCTGATCTCAGGCTCGCAGGGGACATAAAGAAAATCACCCAAGTTCGAGTAACCACTGGTGCGCATGAGCAAATGGATTGATGCAGAAAAATTGCCCACTGCCAACTGCCCATTGGCGATAAAGTCGGCACCCTCATGCAGTGCCGCGCGTGTCTTTTCACGACGCTCCGCTTCATCGAGTTGCACATCGATAGTAGCGACCTGTTTACCCTCCGCTCGCAGCGTATCAACCAGCGGAGCAGACGAATCTTCAGGATATAAGGGTGCCTGCACCGAGTGGTCGGGCAGAATCCCATGGTCCGGATTTTCTAAGGTGAGGCGTTCCATCCAGGCGGCGAAAGGTGACTGCCTGAATAGATCCACATCATCTGGCGTGTACGTTACGGCGTTATCATTCGTATAGCGATACATTATTCGCAGCCTGCGCTTCCCTGTCCGAAAACAGCGTAAGCCCACACTCTCTTAAGCCGTTTGTATAGTTATATCCGAATGCCTGGCGCGTGTCCACGCACTGCCCTGGTATTCTTGCGTGGCACATTGCAGTGTGCCACGACGCCCCGAATAACAGGTCACTGTTTTTGATACACTGTGGCGCCGCCGATGACTGTGCGCAGCACAGTCAACTCGCGCATGTGCGTGCTGTGTTCCAACGGACTACCCGAGAGCACCACCAGATCAGCCAGTTTCCCCGCTTCCAGGGAACCGCGGTTATCCTCCTGAAACACTTGCCAGGCGGCGTCAATGGTCACCGCCCGCAGCGCCTGCATAGCATCGATGCGCTGATCTACGCCCAGCACATCACCGCCGTAGGTCTGGCGAAAGACAAGACTCCATACCGCTTGCAGTGGCTGCATGGGCGTCACCGGCGTATCCAGGTGCGAGCTAAAGCGCACACCGTAGTCCTGTGCCCAACGGGAAGGACTGATCGTCGCCGCCCGCTGCGGCCCTATAAACAGATCCCGGTGCCGATCCCCCCAGTACCAGGTGTGCGCGGTAAAAAAGCTGGGCGTGACCCCCAACGCGCGCATACGGGCAACCTGGTCTTCGCGGGCCATTTGCGCGTGAATGAGGATCATGCGCGGGTCTGCGACCGGGTACGCCTGCTGTGCCGCCTCGAAGGCGTCGAGGATATCGTCGATAGCCGCGTCACCGTTGCCGTGGATGGCCAGCTGGTAGCCCGCCCGGTGCAGCGCGTCGACCTGCTGGAACAGCGTATCGCGGGGAATGGCAGGATAGCCGCGGTAAGTGCGATCACCCCGGTAAGGCGTATGGTAGGGCTCGCTAAGGTAGCCGGTGAAACCCTGAATGCTGCCGTCGGCGACCAGCTTGACCGGCCCCACATGAACCCGCTCACTGCGGTAATCTGCAGGATCAAAAGCGCCATTGAGCAACGCATCGCCGAAGCCGTCGTCAAAGAAAGGGAATAACACCAGACGCTGGGGCACCACCCCAAGCCGACTGAACCAGTGCAAGCCACTGGCCAGCGCCGGGGTGACACCACCGGACTGCGCCGTGGTGACTCCCACCGCGGCGTAGTCGTTGGCCGCCGTTTTGAACAGCCGATACGCCATCAAAGGGTTAATATCCTGCATCTGGGAGAGCACAGCCCTGCGCGCCGTCTCCTCCAACAGGCCATTTGGCTCCTGCGAGTTGGGCCGCCGGCCAATCACCCCCCCCTGCGGGTTCGGCGTATCCGCATCGATACCCACTCGCGCCAGTGCCATGCTGTTGGCCACCAGCATGTGCCCTGAAACATGCAGTACGGCAATGGGGTGCACGCTAGACACGGCATCAAGCTCGGCTCGTGTCGGGTGGCGCTGCTCCGCGAGCAAGGTATCATCATAACCAAAACCCGTAACCCATTCTCCAGGCGAGGTGCGCTGGGACTGCGTGCGCACCGCATCGAGCACTTCGGCCATTGTGCGCTTGTCACCGATAGGCGGACTGTTTAGGTCTGCGGCGAGCACCGCCATAGCGGAGCCAGGGAAATGGCCGTGGGCATCGATGAAGCCCGGTAGCATCGTCTTGCCGCGCAGATCGATAACCACCGTTGTATCATCGGTTAATGCCGTGATCTCTTCAGTAGTCCCCAAAGCCTCAATCAACTCCCCCCGGGTAGACAACGCTTCTACCACGCGGTCATGGGCGTCCATGGTCAGGATATGGCCGTTGATGAACGCCTGGTGAGCCGGTGCTGCTGGCGTGCGCAAGGCGATACCCGCGAGTACAGCAAGGCCAGCGAGTAACGCTGCCAGCACCAACAGAATCGTCTTCCAGATCATCGCAACGCCGGTAAGCCTGAACTCAGGCGACCTTGCCCAATACTATGTCGGCCAGCTGCGCACGGTGCCAGGCGGCGTCGCCCCACAACAACTGGCTGTGCATCTGCCGCTTGAAATACAGGTGCACATAGCATTCCCAGGTAAACCCGATACCGCCGTGATACTGCACGGAGCGGCCGGATGCGAGAGCAGCCGTCTCGCTGGCCGACGCTTTGGCCATGTGGGCAAACCGGCTCGCCTGCGCCGGTTCTGTATCGATCGCGCAGGCCGCGTTATAAACCAGGGACTTACTCTGGTCGATCTGCACCATGACGTCTACCAACGGATGCTTCACCGCCTGGAAAAACCCTAGCGGGTGATCAAACTGCTGCCGCGTCTGCGCGTAAGCGACGGTGGTCTGCAACTGCCACTCTGCTGCACCACAGATATCCGCCGCCAGCACTGTCCAGATAGCAGGTATGGCCTCTTCAAGTGCGGCCAGCCCATCGCCGCTGACCGCCTCAGCGATCACATTGTCAAAGCGGATATGGGCCTGGTCACGGGTCAAGTCAACGATGGCATCGGGCGCGATGGTCACCCCAGGCGCGTCCACCGCAACCCAATACAAACCCTGACCCGACGCGCTGCGCGCACTGACCAGCAGCCGCTCGACCTTACGCGCATCCTGCACAAACCAGGCGGTACCGCTGAGCTTACCCCCGTCGCAGGTGACGTCGGTTTCCGCTAACGACCAGGACCCGTGCCGATTGGTGATGGCGAGGGTGGCGGATTGCCCTGCAGCGATCTCCCCAAGCGCTGCCTCGGCGCCGGCACCGCAGGCCGCCAGTACATAAGTGGCATTGAGCGTGCCGAGCAAAGGACAGGGAAATGCCGCACGGCCCAACTCCTCCACCAACCCGGCCACCGCCACCGCATCCACGCCAAGCCCGCCAGCAGACTCGGGTACCGCCAGCGAAGGCCATCCCAGCGCGACCATCTGCCGCCACAGGTCCTGATCCCAGGCACAGGCACTCATACGCTCCGGATCGTGATCGGCTGCCACCAGCGCATGCAACTGTGCAGTATCAAAAGTGTCAGCGAAGAACTTGCGCGCTGATGCTTTCAGTAATGCTGCTTCCTCGCCGAAACCAAAATTGTCTGGTTGTATCATGTTCACTCCCCCTACTTTGACTTCGCCAAACCAAGCACTCGTTCGCCCAGTATGTTGCGCTGGACTTCACTGGTGCCCGCGGCAATGGTCATGCCGTAGGTATTCA
>JABSPW010000014.1 GCA_013214285.1 Halioglobus sp.
CCCGCTTTGGTCGCCAGGAATGGCTCCGGCCCTATACCGACGACGTCCTGAAGGGCCTCCCTAGAACAGGTGTCAAACGGGTCCAAGTAATCTGTCCGGGCTTTGCATCGGACTGCCTGGAGACTCTCGAGGAGATCAATCAAGAGAACAGGGCGTATTTCCTCGAAGCGGGCGGCGATAGCTTTCAATACATACCCTGCCTGAACAGCAGTACCGAGCACATTGCAGCGCTCGCGGCTCTGGTTACGGAGCACCTGCACGGCTGGTTCGATGACACACCCGACCCCGAGGCAACGCGGGCTCGCGCTGCCGCATTGGATACTCTGTTGCGGGAAACCTAGATCCAGCGTCTGACCCGTCGACAGTATGCGGGATAAGACTCCGGAAACAGCTCGCGTAACATAGCCTCCTCGGGGAGGATAAAGCGCCATTGGATAACCAACGCAAAGGCCACTGGAACGCCAAGGGCGAAAAAAGAGCCCACTGTCACGGCACAGCCAAGCAGTACCAGTAGCATACCGAAATACATTGGGTTTCGTGTATAACGGTAGACTCCATTCGTTACCAGCGTGCTGACTGACGTGAAAGGCGTCAGACCAATATCCGCCTGCTTGAACAGTCCGCCGGCCAGCACTAACAACAGCAAACCGACCACAATCACCAGTGCCCCCACAAACTGAAAGCCTGCGGCGGTAAATCGCGGCCCGGGCAGGTACGTATTCAAAGCAAATACCGTAACGAGGCCGAGAACGAGCCAGACAGGTGGATAAATGATCCGCTTAACCATATTTACTCCCCTGCATGCCAGACAATTCGCGCTAGATAATCAGTGGTCAGCGACGTGCATCCCGTCCGTCTCGAAACTACCGATGCCATAAGCAATAGCAATACCCAGCAAAAACGCAATACTGAGCTTCATCTTGTCGTGACTGTGAAAATGCACTTCGGGCAATAAGTCACTGAGGGCAATACAAATAAAAACACCCGCCGAAAATGCCAGAGCTGCGGCCACGACTGTATTGCGACCGTTACCGAGCACATCGACCCCAAAAAAGAACAGCAACGCACCCAACGGACACATGAGTGCAAACACCAGGTTGACGGATAATCGGGCGGCTCGGCTCCAACCACCGGCTTCCATGATGGTGACTATGGACATAGCTCCGAGTGGCTTGTGGAGCAGGATGGCTAGGAATACCCCGAAAGCCATAAGACCTCCCGGCGTCATACCTCCCTGCATTGCTGCACCCAATGCGACACCGTCAATCAAGGTATGCAATCCTAAGCCGAAGGCAATGCCAACCCAGCTGAGTCCATGCACCTTCCCCTGATAACCGGCATCGCGATCGTACTGAAGTGCTTCGCTGCTAAAATCATGTTCATGAAAATGAAAAACGCGCAGCAACAACAGCATGGTGATAAGGCCGATCATAAGCCACCAGACCGTGTTATCGACCCCCTGCAAACCACCCAGCAACGCAGCGCTGTGAGGCAACAAATGGTAAAAAGCTACTCCGAGCATCAAGCCGGACACCAAACTCATAATCACCTGCATGGTGGTATGCGTCATGCGAATCCAACCGGGCAGCAAACCCCCGATAAGGGAGAAGGCGGCGATGGCCAGACAATACAGCAACAGCAGTGGCGTGTGCGACAGGGTCATGGGCTTTATACGCGCTTGACAAAGCAAGCCGCGCATTATTCCACAATCATCACACCTTGTGTGGTTCAGAATTTCGGTCTGACAGGGCTTGAGAATCCGCAGCCGGTTAAGTAGGCATCATATTGATTGACAGGCAAACTAATGCCCATTAGTTTAAGCGCTTGCCCGCAGGAGGACACCATGTCTATTTACGAATCCATAGCATCCGACGACTCCCGCCGCCACCTGAAGCTGCGCAGCCCCGTGACCTTGGAGGCAACCGGCGAACTGATCTGCGCCAATGCGGACGATGTCATCCTGGCGATTGGCAAGGCAAGGGCGGCGCAGCCCGCCTGGGCCCGAACCCGGCTGCAGGAGAGAGCGGCTATCATCGAACGGGCTTTGCAGGTGGTGCTCGAGCGACAGGATGAAATCATCGACACTGTGGTTGCGGAAACAGGCAAATGTCGTACCGATGCCATGAGCATGGAAGTATTTTCCGTCGCGGACCAGCTCTGTTACTACGCCAAGAATGCCGAGAAATTTCTCAAGCCGCGCAAGCGCAAGGTACACGGCCTGCTTGGCCTGATGAAACAGTTACGTATTGTGTATAAGCCGCTGGGCGTTGTCGGTCTCATTACACCCTGGAACGGACCCTTTGTCCTGGTCATGAACCAGGCCGCTCAAGCTATCCTGGCGGGCAACACGGTGGTCGCAAAAGGTTCCGAGGTGACACCCTACTCTGCCAAGCTGGCAGAAGATATTTTCAAGCAGGCGGGGCTGCCAGATGGTGTCTTGCAGGTGCTCCTTGGCGATGGTGAAACGGGCGCTGCTATCGTTAACGGGGGTGTCGACAAGGTGTCCTTTACAGGGTCCGTCGCAACCGGTCGCAAAGTAGCTGAGGCCTGCGCGAGACAACTCATACCGGTAACTCTGGAGCTAGGCGGCAACGACGCCATGATTGTGTGCGCAGATGCAGACCTCGACCGCGCCGCGGACGGGGCCTGGGTAGGCTCTTGCATGAATACCGGACACTACTGCTGTGGAACCGAGCGTATTTACGTTGTAAAAGAAGTTTACGGCGAGTTTCTGCGGCTTGTTCTGGAGAAAGGCAAGTCTTTACGGCAAGGCCAGCAGCATGGCTGGAACGAGGATATCGGCGCAGTGTTCTGGGATCGGCAGATGAGCATCATCGAAGCGCACGTCGACGACGCACGCAACAAAGGCGCTACAATTCATATGGGAGGGCGCCGCAACCCGAACCTGGCGGGCCTGTATTACGAGCCGACAGTCATTACCGAAGTCGACAACAGCATGGACATCATGATTCTGGAAACCTTCGGCCCTATCCTGTGTATACAAAAGGTGGACAGCGAGAAAGAAGCTCTCGCGCTGGCGAATGATTCCGAATTTGGCCTTAATGGTAACGTATGGACGCAAGACAAAGAGAAGGGTTACCAATTGGCATCATCCCTAGACACAGGCGCCTGCAGCGTGAATGATATGGCAGTGAGCTATGGGATTCCCGCAGCACCCTTCGGAGGCAAGAAAAACTCCGGAGTCGGTCAGGTCAATGGTAAGAAAGGTGTACGCGGCTACTGTCACGAAATGCCGATCGTTATTGACCGCTTTGGTGGCAAGATGCAAAACGGCTACCCCTATGATACAAAAAGCGCTGAAGGAATGAAAAAGCTGATGCATTTCCTTTGGATAAAAACACCCATCGGAAAATGGCTGAGTTAAGGGCTATACCAAAATAAGGTTGTCCCGGTGAATAAGCTCCTCATCGCCCGGATAGCCCAGAATATGCTGGATATCAATCGAAGCTGAACCCATGATGCGACGCGTCTCCCCCGCGTCGTAGTTGATCAAACCTCGGGCAACCACATTGCCACGGGCGTCCTCGCAGGCGACCATGTCACCGCGGGAAAAGTTACCGCGTACATCCCGGACGCCGACAGGCAACAAACTACGACCAGAATCACGCAATACGTTTATGGCACCCTCATCAAGCTCCACGCTGCCACTGGTCTGAACCATACCTGCCAACCACTGTTTGCGCGCATTCTGGGAGTGCTGTCTAGAGCGCAGCCAGGTACCAACACTATCACCCGCCGCCACCCTATACAGAATATCTCGCACCCGACCAGAGGCAATGATCGTCTCTGTGCCGGAGCGAGCTGCCAACCGGGCGGCGCCCAATTTTGTGACCATGCCACCGCGGCCGATTGAACCACCCTCTCCCGCCATGCTGTCCAGCAGTGGGTCGTCAACATCTTTGCTCACCACCAATTCTGCATGCGGGTTGCTGCGCGGGTCCTCCTGATAGAACCCCTCCTGATCAGTCAATAGGACCAATGCGTCCGCATCGATGAGATTAGCAACCAACGCAGCCAACGTATCATTATCGCCAAAACGGATTTCATCGGTAACCACAGTGTCGTTCTCGTTTACGATAGGCACCACTCGTAGCGCCAGCAAAGCCTTCAATGTGCCGCGGGCATTCAGATAACGATCACGCGCAGTAATGTCATCGTGACCGAGCAATACTTGCGCGGCAGCGATGTCGTAGGCTTTAAATGCGGACTCATAACTTTGGACCAGCACCGATTGTCCGACTGCAGCCGCCGCCTGCAGAGCATGCAAGCGATGCGGCCTGACCGTCCATCCCAGACGCGCTACCCCCGCCGCTACTGCGCCGCTGGATACCAGTACCACCTCGTTGCCCGCCTCGCGCAGACCCGCTATTTGCGCCACTAAACCCGTGATGATCACGTCGTCTAAACCACTGCCATCATTGGTAAGTAGTGCACTACCCACCTTGATAACCCAGCGTCGCGACGCCGCAATTTCAGTGCGTTCCGTCATCACTTGTCCTACGGTCGGTATTCAACATCGACATCACCATCCATGTCGTCCACCGGGTAACGGCGAGCGGCCCGCAGTGCTGCAATGCGCCGTCTCGCCTCCTTCTGCATTTGGCGCAGCAGCGCCTCTTCCTGCTCAGCAACCGCAGGATCGCCTGCCTCTCTGACACGGCACTGCTCGAGATAAGTCATCAGATCCGCGCAGAGGGTCTGCGTGCCCTCTGCGGTGATAGCTGATACCTCGTAGACACGACCCTCCCAATTGAGTGCTTCCATGACCGCAAGGCGCCGCTCGCCAAAGGTGTCTGCTTCCAGCAGATCACGTTTATTCAGCACCAACCATCGCTCACGCTGTGCGAGGGCCGGACTGAAACGCTCCAGCTCCCGCACGATGGCACGTGCGCCCTGCTGCGGTTCTGTGCCGTCATAGGGCGCCATGTCGATCAGATGCAAAAGAATACGGTTACGTGTGAGGTGTTTGAGGAATCGAACCCCCAGGCCAGCCCCGTCGGATGCACCCTCTATCAGACCGGGAATATCCGCCATCACAAAACTCCGATGAGCCGCCACACGAACCACTCCAAGATTTGGCACCAGAGTGGTGAAGGGGTAATCCGCTACCTTGGGTTTCGCTGAGGAAACCGCACGAATCAGCGTCGACTTCCCCGCATTAGGGAGACCCACTAGACCCACATCCGCCAAGACTTTGAGTTCAAGGGCCAAGCGGCGGATTTCACCCTCACTGCCGGGCGTAGTCTGTCGCGGCGCGCGGTTAGTGCTCGACTTGAAGCGCGTATTGCCAATGCCGTGGTAGCCGCCTTGGGCTACAACCAGCTGCTGGTCGTGGACCGAAAGGTCACCCAGCACATCACCTCTATCTTCATCAATCACTGTGGTGCCCACGGGCACCTTTAACACCAGGTCTTCGCCACTCTTGCCCGTGCAGTTGCGACCACGCCCAGCTTCGCCATTCTCCGCTCGGTAATGTCTCTGGAAGCGGTAATCCACCATGGTATTCAGCGCTTCATCCGCCTGCAGGATCACACTGCCACCATCACCGCCATCACCGCCGTCTGGACCACCTTTTTCAACATATTTCTCGCGCCGGAAGCTCAGACAGCCGTTGCCGCCTTTTCCCGCATATACGCTGATGCTTGCCTCATCGACAAATTTCATAGTGGTTTAAAATATTCCGGTCACCCGACCTACCCCTCTGCAAGACCATCGGACCGCGTCCGCTTCGAGATCCGACCAAAATTTCCAACCGCCCAGATACAGCCCGACAATTCCAATGGATCGGACCATCAAGAAAAAGCAAACAGTCACTCCACAGGCATAAAAAAAAGCCCCGTCCAATGACGAGGCCTTTTCTTGATCCGCTATTATACGGACGTCAGGCACTCACCACCTGTACGAACTTGCGGCCCTTTGGCCCACGCTCTACAAATTCCACTTTACCATCGACCGTAGCGAACAACGTATGATCCTTGCCCATGCCAACGTTATCCCCAGGATGGAACTGCGTGCCACGCTGGCGCACGATAATGTTGCCTGCTTTCACCACCTCTCCGCCAAAGCACTTAACGCCCAGGCGCTTACTAGTGGAATCGCGTCCATTCCTTGTACTACCACCTGCTTTTTTGTGTGCCATTAGTCACCTCTCCCTCAAGCCTCGATACCGGTTATCTTCACCTCAGTGAACCACTGACGGTGACCTGTCTCTTTCCGGTAGTGCTTCCGGCGATTGAACTTTACGATCCTGACTTTCTTATGACGGCCGTGGGCAATCACCTCTGCAGTAACCTTACTGCCTTCCAACAACGGTGTCCCGATCTTGACCTCATCACCGCCCACCATCAGAACCTTGTCAAATTCAAGGCTTTCTCCAGTGGGCATTTCAAGCTTTTCCAGTCTCAGGGTTTCGCCCTCAGTGACTCGATGTTGCTTGCCACCGCTTTCGATTACCGCGTACATATGCTGTGCTCCGTTCAATTAGCCTGCTCGCATGTAGCGCAGACCCTCGGCGAACAAGGGGGCAGAGTCAGGCACAAACTTTGAGTCTCTCCAATCTGCTGCTGGGAAGCAGTGCATCCGGAGGGCGGCGATTCTACGCAAATCGGAAGGCTAGAGCAAGGATTATTTTTCAGTAAAACAAGAGCTTGCGGTGCCCTTCCACCCCTTCCGAGGCCTTTACTGCCGCTTGACACCCCCCCGAGGGCCGGCCTAGCATGCGCGGGCACTTTCTAAACCACCAAACCCTATGCACGCTATACGCGCGGTCGTCGCAGATGAATTCGAGAAGGTTAACCGGCTCATCGTAGAGCAGTTGCGTTCGGACGTCGACATGGTGGAGAACGTAGGACACTACATCGTGGATGCGGGAGGTAAGCGTCTACGACCTCTGCTGGTCCTGCTCTGCGCCGCAGCACTGGGGCGCAGTGATGACAGCCATATAGCCTTTGCCGCGACCATTGAATTCATCCATACAGCAACTTTGCTGCACGACGACGTCGTAGATCTTTCTACGCTGCGCCGCGGTAGGCCCACTGCCAACGCAGAGTTTGGCAATGCCCCCTCTGTTCTAGTAGGTGATTTTCTCTATACCCGGGCCTTCCAACTGATGGTGCAACTGGGCAATATGGACATTCTCACCCACATGGCAACAACCACCAATACCATCGCCGAGGGGGAAGTCCTTCAGCTCGTTCGAGCGGGAGACCCCGAGGTCAGTGAAGAGCAGTACCTCGATGTCATTACCCGCAAAACAGCCATTCTGTTTGCCGCCGCCTGCTACGGAGCCGCCACCGCATCTGGCGCTGACGACAACACCCGCGAAGTTTTGCGCGCTTTTGGACTACATCTGGGTATCGCCTTTCAAATGGTGGACGATGTATTGGACTACGACGGCAATCCGGATTCCATGGGCAAGAACGTCGGTGACGACCTTAGCGAGGGCAAGGTAACTCTCCCGCTGATCTACACACTGCAGTCAGGTCAACCAGAGGAGCAAGCCCTGGTGCAGGCCGCGATTAAAGCCAGATCGTCCGAGCATATCGGCGCGATCACCGACGCTGTCAGACGCTGCGGTGCACTGGATTACACCCGCGCCCGGGCACAGCACTACCATGACATGGCGCGTGACAGCCTCTTAACGTTACCCGACAGCAGGGCCCGTGGGGCCCTACAAACACTTACCACGCTGTCCATCGACCGGAACTACTGACAAGTCTCGCCCTGGATGGTGCGACGCTCTGATTGCGCAGGTAAAGCGCACTTCTTATACTCGTTTCCTATGACTTTGTCGCGCGAGCCCCCATCATGACGAACCCTGCGCCTTTATCCGACTTGCCAGGCTATACCGAGCTAGAGGCCCACGCGACGCGACTTAGTTCCATCTCTATCGAGGATTTTTTCAACACCGATCCGACACGCGCCGAACGCTATGTTTCTGAGGCTGCGGGGCTGCGCTTGGACTACTCCAAACAGTTAGTCGATGACGGCAGTCTCGCAAGCCTTTTGAGACTGGCTACACAGGCAAACCTTCGAGATCGCATTAAAGCACTTTTTCGTGGCGATCATATCAATAACACGGAAGATCGCCCTGCGCTGCATACCCTGTTGCGGGCCAGTGATGATAGTGGCCTGCCAGATCTGTACCAGACAGTTCTCGACACAAGAAAGCGTATGCAAGCCCTCTCAGACGAACTCCGTAGGGGTACAATGAGGGGGCACAGCGGTCTCGCAATCACTGACGTCGTCAACATCGGCATTGGCGGCTCTGATCTTGGCCCGCGTCTGGTCACACAGGCTCTCACACCCTTCCATGGCAAGATCCGTTGCCACTACGTTGCCAATGTCGACCCGGCAGACCTCAGAGACGCACTCGCACCACTGCGCCCCGCATCGACCCTGTTCATCATCTGTTCAAAATCCTTCCGCACGGAGGAAACCCTTGCCAATGGGCTGGCGGCGCGAAGCTGGATGCTGCACTCGGGTGCTTGCGACGCTGATTTGGCACAGCATTTCCTTGCCGTCACCGGCAACGTGAACGCAGCCACTGACTTCGGTATTCCTGTGCAAAACTGTTTGCCGATGTGGAACTGGGTGGGTGGCCGTTATTCCGTTTGGTCTGCGGTCGGCTTAAGCTGTGCCATTGCAGTCGGCTGGGAAAACTTCAGGCACTTTCTCGCAGGTGCCGAAGCCATGGACCAGCACTTCCACACCAGCGACGCGAGCGACAATATGCCACTCATTATGAGCCTGCTAGAGCTTTGGTATAGCAACATCATCGGCATAGGTAACCACGCGGTGCTACCCTATGATCACAGCTTACGTCTATTACCCGATTACCTGCAGCAACTGACGATGGAAAGTAACGGCAAACGGGTGGATACGCAGGGCAACCCACTGGACTACGCCACAGCCCCAGTGCTTTGGGGCTCAGCGGGGACCATGGGTCAGCACTCCTTTCATCAGCTGCTTCACCAGGGGCAGTTAACATGCCCAGCAGATTTTATCCTCCCCTTAACGACTCACACGGGCGCATCGGGGCAGCACCGCAAGCTGGTAGCAAACTGCCTAGCCCAGAGCCGCGCGCTCATGGTCGGGCGATCGCTGACAGAAGCCAACACGTCCCTATTGCAGCGCGGCTTAGACAAAACATCCGCGGCGCAACTTGCCCCTCACCTCGTCATGCCAGGCAACCGTCCCAATAGCTTGATTTCTTTTGACTCTGTAAATCCCTCGACTTTAGGCGCGCTATTGGCACTCTATGAACACCGCACCTTCTGCAGTGGTCAGTTGTGGCAGATCAATTCTTTCGATCAGTGGGGAGTGGAACTGGGCAAAGAAATCAGTGCAGTGATACTGGATCGGTTGGGTAATAACGAGATCGGGTCTATGGATGACTCGACAGAGCGTCTAATACAAATCTATAAATACTCTCAGCAGAAACAGTAACGCGCCGGTCTTGGTACCCGCCGGTGGATCGCGCGAGATATGTGTTGGAAACTTCTCAACAGGCGCGTCACGCGTCGATCAGTGCTAAGAGCTCCTGAGTCTTTACTTCCATTAATGCCTGGTCGCCGCGGCTCTCTACATTAAGGCGCACAACAGGTTCGGTGTTGGACAGACGCAAGTTGAAGCGCCAGTCTGCCATGGCTATACTCAGGCCATCCACTCGATCTAATGACTCCGACTGATCCGCATAAGCCTTCTCCACCTTGGCCAGCACTGCCGTCGGGTCCGCAATAGTGCGATTGATCTCACCGCTGCAGGGGTAAGCCGCCATCCGTGCTGCAACCAGCTGCGACAGGGGTTGACCGCTTGCGCTGACCAGGCCGGTCACCAAAAGCCAAGGGATCATGCCACTGTCACAGTATGCGAAATCTCTAAAATAGTGGTGCGCGCTCATCTCGCCACCGTAAACCGCATTCTCCATACGCATACGCTCTTTGATAAAAGCGTGGCCTGTCTTGCTCTGAATCGCCTGCCCTCCAAGCGACTCCACGATATCAACTGTATTCCAGGTGAGCCTAGGATCATGCACGATACCACCCGCGCCCCTCTGCCTGAGGAAGGCTTCCGCGAGCAGGCCAACAACATAATAGCCCTCTATAAACTCTCCCTGCTCGTTAAAAAAGAAACAGCGGTCAAAGTCTCCATCCCATCCCAGGCCAAGATCGGCACCATGTTTTACCACCGCAGCACGCGCTGCTACGCGATTTTCTGGCAGTAGCGGGTTGGGTACGCCGTTGGGGAAATTACCATCCGGCTCGTGGTGTAGCTTGATAAACTCGAAGGGCAGATGCTTCTCCAGTAAATCCACGATTCGTCCCGCCCCGCCGTTGCCCGCGTCAGTGACGATCTTCAAAGGCTTTAATTTAGCCACGTCGACATACGTTAATAGGTGGTCGACGTAGGCTTCCGACGTATCCAATTCATACAACTTACCAGGCTGCTCAACTTCGGGAAACACCTCACGCTCTGCCAGATCCTTGATATCGAACAAACCGGTATCACCCGAGATGGGACGCGACTCCTCGCGAACGAACTTCATCCCGTTATAGTCTTTGGGGTTATGGCTGGCGGTAATGACGATGCCACCATCCATGCCAGCATGAGACGTAGCAAAATAGATTTCCTCTGTACCACACAGGCCGATGTCGTAAACATCGACACCTTGTTTCAATAGACCCCGGATCAACGCGGTCTTGATACTTTCGCTACTGAGTCGAATATCGTGGCCTACGACAATCTGCCGTGGTTTTACGATCTCGGCATATGCCTGACCGATTCGAAAAGCGATATCTTCATTGAGCTGGTCGGGTACCCGACCGCGCACGTCGTACGCTTTGAAGCAAGTGATCTCTTGCACGCTAGTCTCTACTGTACGTAATAGTTTTCGTAGACAAAATTGGTAGCTTCCACGAAGCCAGGGACACTGCCGCAGTCAAAGCGGCGACCCTTAAATTTGTATGCCATAACACAGCCCTGGCTTGCCTGCGTCTGCAAGGCATCGGTAATCTGGATTTCACCGCCAGCGCCTGGAGCCGTCTCCTGCAGAATATCAAAAATGTCCGGTGTTAGGATGTAGCGTCCAATGATGGCCAAGTTAGAGGGTGCGTCTTTGGGATCCGGCTTCTCCACCATCTGATCAACCCGGTAAATGCCTGACTTAAGGCTCTCTCCCCCTATCACACCGTACTTGTGCGTTTGATCCGCAGGCACCTCCTGTATGGCCACGATAGAGCAGCGAAACTGTTTGTACAATTCAGCCATTTGCGCCAGCACGCCAGGACCGGTATTGAAGCACAAGTCATCCGAAAGCAGAACACCAAACGGCTCGTTTCCGATCAGCGGCCTGCCTGTGAGTATGGCATGCCCCAACCCCTTCATTTCGCGCTGCCGAACGGCTGTAAATACACCCTTGTTCAAAACGCTGCGGATACTGTCAAGATAGGCCTCCTTGCCACTACCAGAGATCTGTTGCTCAAGTTCGTAACTGATATCGAAGTGATCCGTTATTGTTCGCTTACCACGCCCGGTGACCATTGCACAAGTCGTCATACCGGCTTCCAGAGCTTCTTCCACGCCGTATTGCACAAGCGGCTTATTGACTATCGGGAGCATTTCCTTAGGCATACTTTTGGTGGCAGGCAGAAAGCGGGTTCCATAACCCGCCACCGGAAACAGGCACTTGCTAATCAATGTACTTCCCCCTATCTGAAATAGGCGCTATTGCGTCCGTCCGTAGACGTCTTCAAAACGCACAATATCGTCTTCTCCAAGGTATGACCCAGACTGCACTTCAATCAGTTCAAGAGCGATGTCGCCGAGGTTAGCCAGGCGGTGCTTATGGCCCAGCGGGATATAGGTTGACTCGTCCTCGCCGAGCATAAACACTTTATCTTCGCAGGTCACCTCCGCCGTGCCTTTAACGATGATCCAGTGCTCCGCACGGTAGTGGTGCATCTGTAGCGACAAGCGCTGCCCGGGGTTTACCACGATTCGTTTTACCTGAAAACCATCAGCTGTCACGAGAGACTCATAGGATCCCCACGGACGGTAAACACGCCGGTGCGAAGACGCCTCCGTTCGCTCTTTTGCCTTCAATAAGTTGACGATGTTCTTAACATCCTGGACCTTATCCTTATCCGCAACCAGGACAGCATCGGGGGTTTCCACAACGACAAGATTTTCCAGCCCTGTGGCAGCAACAAGGCGTGAATCACTGCGGACGAAACTGCGCTGACAGTTGTCCAAAATGACATCACCACGGGAGACATTGCCCTGCTCATCCTGATCACCCACATCCCACAGGGCGGACCAAGCACCTACATCGCTCCAACCACAGTCAAGAGCGACAACTCCACCGGCATCGGTTTTCTCCATCACGGCGTAATCGATGCTGTCACTCGGACTCTCTCTAAATGACTGAGGGTCGGGCCGCACGAAATGCATGTCAGTAGTCGTCGAAGCCATCGCCGCTTGACAACTGCTGAGAATATCAGGAGCTAAGGCCGCCAACTCGTCTAGGAAGCGCTGTGCGCGGAGCAAAAACATGCCGCTATTCCATAGATAACCACCAGTACTCAGATAGGCCTGGGCAGTCTCTGCATCAGGTTTCTCAACAAAACAGTCCAGTTGGAATAAATCTTCATCAATGTCGGCACCGCACTTAATGTAGCCGTAGCCGGTTTCCGGTGAGGTAGGCACAACACCAAAGGTCATTAAACGTCCTTCTTCGGCAGCCGGCAGAGCCTTATTCACCGCAGCACTAAAAGCCTCAACATCTAAAATAATGTGATCGGCAGGCAAAACCAGCAAGACGGCATTAGGGTCAGCGACAAGTGCATGCAGCGCGGCCAGTGCGACCGCTGGTGCAGTATTCCGCCCCTCCGGTTCGAGGATCAAGGTACTTGATGTAACCCCCATCTGCCGCAACTGTTCAGCTACCGTAAATCGATGTTCTTCATTACATACGACAATTGGCGCCGCCGCCTTCAGTCCAGACGTTCGATGTAACGTTTCCTGCAACATAGTCCTCTCCCCCGCGAGAGGCAGAAACTGTTTTGGATGGGCTTCTCGGGAAACAGGCCAAAGCCTGCTGCCGACGCCTCCAGAGAGAAGAACGGGTGTAAGCATCAGGGTCCCCTGTCGCTTGACAAATCATTCTGACTGATCGCATCTCCAGGCCAAGCGGGCCAGGAAATGCACAGCGACCCATGGTATCGGATGACTGGTTTTTTGACCAGCAAACCGCTGGACTTGTGTGTCCTAACTATTAAAATAACCACCCGACTCGCCCTACCCTTGTTTCCAGGGCCAAAATATAACCAATTCACCACGAGGTCTGGCGGACCTGAGTCACACCTATAGTGGAAACCCTATGATCGGCAAAGACGCGTACTCCAAGGATGAACTGATCGCCTGTGGGCAGGGCCAGCTGTTCGGCCCCGGCAATGCCCAGCTACCCACTGACAATATGTTAATGGTGGATCGTATTGTGCGCATCAGCTCTGAAAGCGGGGCCTTCGGAAAAGGGGAAATCGTAGCGGAATTGGATATCTCTCCGGATCTGTGGTTTTTTGAATGTCACTTTCCTGGCGACCCAGTCATGCCCGGATGTCTCGGGCTGGACGCGATGTGGCAACTGGTCGGCTTTTTTCTCGGCTGGCGAGGTAACCCTGGCCGCGGTCGGGCTCTTGGCTGCGGTGAGGTCAAATTCAGCGGCCAAATTCTGCCCAGCGCATCGAAGGTTATTTACAATATCAACATCAAGCGCGTCATCGAGCGTAAGCTGATTATGGGTATCGCCGACGGCACGCTGTCAGTTGATAGTAGAGAAATTTACGCGGCCAAGGATCTTCGCGTCGGACTGTTTAAATCAACGGAGTCTTTCTAAGACATGACCAAACGAGTTGTCATCACTGGACTGGGTATCGTTTCATGCCTTGGCAATGATGTGGAGGCCGTCGCACAGTCGCTTTACGATGGCCGATCCGGTATCAGCATTGACGAGCAACAAATTGAGGTTGGCATGCGCTCCCATGTGTCTGGCTCCCCGAAGATCGATTTCAAAGCGCACATTGATCGCAAACACCTGCGTTTCATGGGAGATGCCGCCGCCTTCGCATACATTGCAATGCAACAGGCTTTAGAGGACGCAGGTCTTAAACCCCATGAAGTTTCCAACGTCCGCACAGGCATCATCGCTGGCTCGGGTGGGGCTGCGTCTTCAAGCCAGGTCGAAGCAGTCGACATTTTGCGCGAGCGTGGTCTACGCAAGGTAGGGCCCTATCGCGTGACTCAAACCATGGGTAGCACAGTATCCGCCTGCCTTGCAACACCCTTCAAAATCAAGGGCATCAACTATTCCATCTCGTCCGCCTGTTCGACAAGCGCCCACTGCATCGGTAGCGCTATGGAGCAGATCAAGCTAGGCAAGCAGGACGTGGTTTTCGCCGGCGGAGGCGAAGAATTGCACTGGGCGCTCAGCTGTCTGTTTGACGCTATGGGCGCGCTCTCAACAAAATATAATGAAACGCCTGAGAAGGCTTCCCGTGCATATGACGTCAACCGGGACGGTTTTGTTATTGCGGGTGGTGGCGGGATGCTAGTCGTAGAAGAGCTGGAGCACGCGCAAAGGCGAGGCGCAAAGATCTACGCGGAGCTGGTTGGCTATGGAGCAACATCGGACGGGCACGATATGGTGGCCCCCTCAGGCGAAGGCGCCACGCGCTGCATGCAACAAGCACTGAGTACCCTGCAAGGGCCTGTCGATTACATCAACGCTCACGGTACCAGCACACCGGCGGGTGACATACAGGAATTGAAAGCCGTTCGCGAAGCCTACAGTGATAGGGACCGAATTCCTGTGATTGGCTCTACCAAATCTCTCTCCGGTCACTCACTTGGCGCTGCCGGTGTGCACGAGGCAATCTATTCGCTACTCATGCAACAACGCAGTTTTATAGCAGAATCAATCAACATCGAAGAGCTCGATCCAGAGGCGGACGACAGTCCTATCGCCCGCAAAAGGCAAGACGATGTCGATTTACAACGTGTAATGTCGAACAGTTTCGGCTTTGGCGGCACCAACGCTTCACTCATCTTCCAGAAGTTTCCTTACTCATAAAATGGCCAGTAAGCGCAGATTTGGATAAGATCAAGTCAGTAAGTCCAATAGAAGCACATCTACAGTATCACCTTCGGCCACCGTGGCTCCCACTGGTATAATTGCCAGAGCATTACTGCGGCTTACAGAACTCAACACACCAGAGCTTTGGTTCGCATACGTGTTGGCGACAAGGCCATCAACCGTCGATGACAGCGTCACACGCAAATAATCCTGCCGCTTGCCGGGCTTATCAATGTTGAAGCCCGCACGCGCAGTGAGGGCCGGCAGCCCAAGCTCATCCAGGCCCTGCATGCGTGAAAGGAAGGGCCTTGCAAGAAGGCAGAAAGTCACGAATACGGAGGTGGGATTACCGGGCAATCCGATGAAAGGCGTATCACCGATGGCACCAAACGCGAGAGGCTTACCTGGCTTAATGGCAAGTTTCCACAGGTCCAACCGCCCGTGCAGTTCCACTTGCGCTTTGACATGGTCCTCTTCACCCACCGAAACCCCGCCGGTGGAAATCACACAGTCGGCCCCTGACGCAGCATCCAGCAAAGCTTGCGCTGTTGCGTCGGGGTCGTCGGCTACGATACCGCCATCAATAAGCTGCATACCCAGGTTATGCAGCAACCCGGCCAGTGTGTAGCGATTAGAGTTGTAAATGCGTCCCCCTACCGCCCGACCACTGCCGGGTTCAAGCAATTCGTCTCCCGTGGACACCACGGCAATGCGCAAAGGCCGGTAAACGGGCACGGTCGCCAGCCCCACTGAAGCCAGCAAGCCGAGATCTTGCGGGCGCAGCAGCCTCCCCGCTGGGAGCACCGTTTCACCGGCGTGAATATCCTGACCACAGCGGCGTATATTGTCACCGGCCGATACCGCACCCGAGATGGTCACTACACCTGTTTGTACACTGCAGACTTCCTGCATCACGACGGTATCAGCACCTTCAGGAATCGGTGCGCCAGTAAAGATACGTGCCGCGGTGCCTTTGGCCAGGGGTGCCGAGACTGCTCCGGCGGGTATACGCTGACTGACAGGCAAAGCATTCGCCACCTCTGCAGAGCGCAGTGCATAACCGTCCATTGCACTGTTGTCAGCGGGTGGTACATCGATAGCGGAGAGCACATCCTGGGATAGGACGCGACCGATAGCATCAATCAAAGGCGTATCTACACTGTCACCAATCGGTTTCGCAGCGGCGAGCATGCGAACCAGTGCCTGCTCTATTGGGAGGAGCGTACTCATCCGTTCTGACGTCTCACTCCGAGTACACCCACAAAGTTGCAGGGACGATAGCGACTGTCCAGCTGTTCACGAATCAGGCCGTTCCAGGCAGTATTGCAGGCACCCGTAGAGCCGGGCATGCAGAATATGACCGTATCGTTGGCGAACCCTGCGAGAGCGCGGGACTGCACGGTGGACGAACCGATCTCTTCGAAAGAGAGCGCGCGAAAAACCTCACCAAAACCATCAATATCTTTATCAAAGAGCGGACGTACCGCTTCAGGAGTAGAATCCCGCCCAGAAAATCCTGTACCGCCAGTCATAAGCACCACCTGTATCCCTTCGTCTGCGATCCACTGGGACAACTGCGCTCGGATCTTGTAGATGTCATCGGGCACTATCACCCGATCTGCAGTATCATGTCCGGCCTGTTGTAAAGATTCCTGCAGATAGCCCCCCGACGTGTCGTCTTCCCGCGTGCGAGTATCTGAAACAGTCATTACCGCTATGGATAGAGGCTGAAAGCCATCGTTGCTTGCTTTAGCCATGATTCACCTCTTGCTGCTGTTGATAAACATGTTTGATCAGGTCGCTGATCGCGCTGCGCCACGACACTTGTTGTATTGCAAAGGTATTGCGGATCTTACTGCAGTCCAGAGTGCGATCCAGCGAGCGCATTCCGTCAGGTTCTGCCCCTAGCTGCACGACAGAAGAGCTGAGCTCAAAAAACTGCGAGGCCGACGCGAGCAAAGCCTCAGCGAACTCATAATAAGTGGCCTTATCAGAACTGCCATAGTGGTAGATACCCCATGGCTCTAAGCCAGTCCCCAGCTGGTCCAATACTGCCAATACCACTCGTGCACCATCGTCGGCAGCCACCGGACTGCCCCGCAGATTGTTATCGAGAATCAAGCTGCCCCCCTCTCGCAACGGGTCCAGCATGCGGGTTATCAGGTTGATACCTTCGCTGGAGAAGATAGGCCCCAATCGCAAAATCAGATGGCGCGCGGCGGTCTCGGTGACCAGCTTTTCTGCCCTGGCCAGCAATTGCCCCGTAGGCTCTTCGTTGTCGGGATCATCGGCCTCTTTATACGGGCGATCCAACTGACCAGAAAATACCCGGGAACTGGAGACATAGAGGTAAGCGGTATCGGTGCGCTGACAGGCCTTTGCTACCCAGTGGCAACGCTGCAGATCTGTCTCCTGAATAGGTGAACCACTATCGCCAGCAGCTTCAATACGGACATCAACCACAACATCACTTTTGGCTCTTACTATACTTTTCTTAGCCTGGCGCTCACTCTTCCAACGGCAGGCCGACCGGCTCATAGGAACAATGTCATGGCGCCCCACAATGGCTTGCCGATACAGCAGAGCAATACCCAAAGGCGTGTCAGATCCAAGTATAAGTACTCGCACGCGGGTCGGCCCACCTGTCCGATTGGATCGACAACCTGCCGGTCAAAATGGAATATCGTCGTCGAAGTTGTCGTAGTCTCCGGCGGGCGCCGCGGGGGCAGTAACGCCAGGTTGCGGCGGTGCGGACCGCGCTTGATCTTCCTGCGGCTGCACACCACCGACCTGGTTGCCGCGACTGTCAAGCATCTGCATCTCGTTCGCTACTATCTCTGTGGTATAGCGGTCCTGACCCTCCCGGTCCTGCCATTTACGCGTACGCAGTGACCCTTCAACGAACACCTTGGACCCCTTGCGCAAATATTCGCCAGCGATTTCCGCCAGGCGATTAAAGAACACGACCCTGTGCCACTCGGTACGCTCCTGTGGCTGCCCTGTCTGCTTGTCCTTCCAGGTCTCCGAGGTAGCCACTGAGATATTGGTAATCGCGGCGCCCGCCTGTGAATAACGTACCTCTGGATCATTGCCGAGGTTACCAATCAGAATGACTTTATTAATCCCTCTGGATGCCATAGAGACCCCTTAACGCTCACAATTATCAGGTACAAAGGTAGACAGGCGACTATAGCAACCCCACCCTGCAAATGCGACAGCCGGAGTGCCTAAAGTCCATCATATCTACCCTCGCCATCACACCCCCGTAAGCATACCCGGGCGCATGTCCCTGGCGTTATCACACAGCGGAGCGCGCAAGACGAGTAGCCACCAGACCGCCGTCAGCAACAGACAGGCCGCTATCAACAGGGCAGCGCCTGCATGCTGCAGCAACCAGCCACCACCGGCACCTCCGGCGAAGGCACCCAGAAACTGACAACTGGCATACACCCCCATGGCTGCACCCTTGTTATCTACAGTGACTGACTTACTGAGAAGGGAGGGCAGGGTCGCCTCCAAATAATTAAAGCCGACAAAAAACAACCAAAGGGCGATGTAAACCGCGGGACTGATCGACAGGATTTCGAGGGCAGCCAGGGCCGCCGTCAATCCTCCGATCGCTATCAAAAACGCCAGGCGCAAACGCCCATAGCGCTCTGCGAGCCGCATCAAGGGGAGCATACCGGCTACTGACAACAGGAGAACGGGCAAGTACACCATCCAGTGCAACTGACGGCGTATTCCTAGGGAATGTTCCAGCAGACCCGGTACCACCAGGAAACAGGCGGTGAGGATAAAGTGCAGGACAAATACGCCGAAATTCAGCCGCCACAGCAGCGGATCCGAGCATGTCGCAACGAGGGATCCTGCTCGTGGAGCCACGGCGGCCACGGGTGGTACCGGCACGAGTCGAAGGATGACCGTAATCCCGACCAGTGACAGCAACGCGCTAAACCAGAACACAGCGGGCAAACCACCGACTGCTGCCACCAGCGGACCGAGAATTAAAGCCAAGCTGAAGGATGCGCCGATACTCACCCCCACCACCGCCATCGCCTTCGTACGCTGCTCATCACGTGTGAGGTCGGCGACCATGGCCATCAGCGCACTGGCGATGGCACCGGCGCCCTGCAAGGCTCGCCCAAGGATGATGCCCTGCACGGAGTCCGACAACGCCGCCACAACACTGCCCAGAGCAAACACCACGAGGCCACCAACGATGACAGGCTTCCGGCCTACCCGGTCTGACAGCCAGCCCAGCGGCACTTGCAGCGCAGCCTGGGCAAGTCCGTATATGCCGAGGGCAAGTCCGATCTGGCTGGGTGTCGCGCCCGGCAGATCGGCCGCATACAGCGCCAGCAGCGGGAGCACCATGAACAGGCCCAACATACGAAAGCAATAGAGTAATGCAAGCCCGCCAACCGCACGCCGCTCCTGCGGATTCATGGGATGTTCAGTAATCACTGGAGGTTATTTCACCTTGAGGTGGTCACAAACGCAGGGCGCCATGGTACCAGCTCAACCACCGCTAGCCCATCCGTAACCGGCTTAATGCCGTACACCCAACACGGTGTAACACTTTGCTTGCCAGCCGGCTCTCGGAATATACTGCCTCGCTTGGCGTCATCATGCGATCACAGGAGTAATATGAGCACCATACAGGTACGCGGCGCGCGCACCCACAACCTCAAGAACATCAATCTGGACATTCCCCGAGACAAGCTAGTGGTCATCACCGGCCTGTCGGGCTCCGGTAAATCCTCGCTCGCCTTTGACACGCTGTATGCAGAGGGGCAACGCCGCTACGTCGAATCGCTTTCTACCTATGCGCGGCAGTTCCTGTCGCTAATGGAAAAGCCAGATATGGACCATATTGAGGGCCTATCACCGGCCATCTCCATCGAGCAGAAATCCACCTCGCACAACCCTCGCTCTACCGTGGGTACCATCACGGAAATATATGACTACCTGCGATTACTGTTCGCGCGAGTAGGCGAACCGCGCTGTCCCGATCACGGCCTGAACTTGCAAGCACAGACTGTCAGCCAAATGGTAGATACCGTGCTCGACATGCCCGAGGGTACGAAACTCATGCTACTGGCGCCAGTAATCCGAGACCGCAAGGGTGAGCACCTTCACGTGTTCGAAGAACTGCGTGCGGGAGGATTTGTGCGAGCGCGTATTGACGGAATTGTGACCGATCTGGACGATGTCCCCGGGCTGGACAAGAAAAAGAAACACCGTATCGAGGTGGTCGTAGACCGCTTTAAGGTGCGCCCAGACCTCGGAACACGCCTGGCAGAATCCTTCGAAACAGCGCTGGGGCTGACGGAGGGGTTAGCAACCATTAGCCCTATGGAAGGTGACGAAGAGGACATAAGCTTATCCGCCCGATTTGCATGCCCCCAGTGCGGGCATAGCATCGATGAGCTGGAACCCAGGCTGTTCTCCTTCAACAATCCGGCCGGGGCCTGTGCCAGTTGCGATGGCCTGGGCGTAAAACAATATTTTGACGAGGACCGCCTCATCGCTTACCCGGAAGCCAGCCTGGCTGAAGGGGCCATCCGCGGCTGGGACCGACGCAATGTCTACTATTTTCACATGCTAACATCACTGGCCGAGCACTACGGTTTTGACATCGATACTCCCTTTGACCGATTAAGCAAGAAGCACCGCAAGGTCATCCTCCACGGCAGCGGAAAGCAAGAAATCGCCTTCGCCTATGTCAACGATCGGGGCGACGTCTTCAAACGCACACATGCCTTCGAGGGTATCTTGCCTAATATGGAGCGCCGCTACCGGGACACAGAATCACAGTCGGTGCGCGAGGAACTGGCCAAGTTCCTGACCACTCAACCTTGCCCGGACTGCAACGGCACACGTCTGCGCCGTGATGCGCGCCACGTCTTCATGGACGACCAGACGCTGCCGGCCATCACCGCTATGCCTGTGGGAGAGGCAGAAGCCTATTTTAAGCAACTAACTCTCACGGGTCGTCGCGGCGAGATTGCAGATAAGATACTGAAAGAACTTCGCGCGCGTTATGGATTTTTGGTGAATGTGGGACTAAATTATCTGACCCTGGACCGCAGTGCAGACAGCCTATCCGGTGGAGAGGCACAACGCATCCGGCTGGCCTCCCAGATCGGCGCCGGCCTCGTCGGTGTGATGTACATCCTCGATGAGCCATCTATCGGCCTGCACCAACGCGACAACGAGCGGCTGCTAGCCACCCTCACCCACCTCAGAGACATGGGCAATTCCGTTCTGGTGGTCGAGCACGATGAGGAAGCGGTGCGCCGAGCAGACCATATCGTCGATATCGGCCCGGGTGCAGGCACACACGGGGGTGAAGTTGTCGCTTCCGGTTCACTGAAAGACATTATTAACTGTGAACAATCCCTGACCGGCGACTACCTGTCCGGCCGGCGGGAAATCAGCCTGCCAGAGCAGCGCACAATGCCGGATGCCCAGCACATGCTGGTCTTGGCGGGAGCTACCGGCAATAACTTGCAATCCGTGACATTAGAGATACCGCTGGGCCTGCTCACCTGCATCACTGGCGTATCGGGCTCTGGCAAATCATCGCTGATCAACGGCACTCTATACCCAGTTGCTGCTACAGAACTCAATGGCGCCACAACGCTGAGCGCCGCCCCTTTTGAATCAATCTCGGGTATGCAGCATATCGACAAATGCATCGACATCGACCAGAGCCCAATCGGGCGCACACCACGCTCCAACCCGGCAACCTACACGGGCATCTTCACCCCCGTGCGGGAGTTGTTCGCCGGCACTCAGGAGGCTCGTTCGCGCGGATACAAGCCTGGACGCTTCAGTTTCAACGTAAAGGGAGGTCGATGCGAGGCCTGCCAGGGTGATGGCGTTACCAAGGTAGAGATGCACTTCCTACCGGACATTTATGTCCCCTGCGATATCTGCAAAGGTAAGCGCTATAACCGCGAGACACTGGACGTGCGCTATAAAGGGAAAAACATCCACGAGGTTCTGGAAATGACTGTTGAGGACGCCCTATCATTCTTTGCCCCCGTGCCAGCCATTGCACGCAAATTGCAAACATTGATGGATGTGGGGTTGTCCTACATACGCTTAGGTCAGGCAGCAACGACCTTATCTGGCGGCGAAGCCCAACGGGTAAAGCTGTCGCGGGAGTTATCCAAACGTGATACTGGCAAAACGCTGTACATTCTGGATGAACCGACCACAGGACTGCACTTCGAGGACATTAAGCAGCTGCTGGAGGTTTTACACCGGCTGCGTGACCACGGTAACACCATCATCATCATCGAACACAATCTTGATGTAGTAAAGACCGCAGACTGGATCGTTGACCTGGGGCCAGAAGGCGGCAGCGGCGGCGGCAGGATCATCGCTACCGGCACGCCAGAAGACGTGGCCAAGAACAAGAACTCCTTTACCGGAAAATTCCTGGCGCCTATTCTGAAAAGACAAAAACGAGGTAGACGCGCGGCCTGACGCTCGGCAAAAATACCGGATCAGAGCCCGGCTGTCATCATCGTTGTATACAACGAACGCGATTCAATCCTCGTCGTCCTCGTCGTACACTTCCACCACAGGGCGATCAACCAACTCGACATAGGCCATCGGGGCTTTATCCCCTGCGCGGAAACCACACTTGAGAATACGGATGTAGCCACCGGGGCGCTCCTGATACCGTGGGCCCAGCTCAGAAAAAAGCTTACCCACCGCCGCTTTATTGCGAGTACGGTCGAAAGCGAGACGGCGGTTGGCTACACTGTCTTGCTTTGCCAAGGTAATCAGCGGCTCAGCATACTTGCGCAGCTCTTTGGCTTTAGGTAGCGTCGTTTTGATCAGTTCGTGCTCCACAAGCGACGCCGCCATATTACGGAACATGGCCTTACGGTGAGAACTGTTGCGATTGAGTTGTCGCCCACTATGACGATGTCGCATTGTTGCAATCCTATATTACGTACTAGCCACGAGGGCCCCTGGGGTCCTCTATATGCTGAGAACCCGGTCATCATTTTTAAGGCTGGCCGGAGGCCAGTTGTCCAGGCGCATACCCAAAGACAAACCGCGAGAAGCCAGTACATCCTTGATTTCGGTCAGCGACTTCTTACCCAGGTTAGGGGTCTTTAGCAGCTCCACCTCAGTGCGCTGCACCAAGTCACCAATGTAATAAATATTCTCCGCCTTGAGGCAGTTAGCGGAACGGACCGTAAGCTCCAAGTCGTCCACCGGACGCAGCAGAATCGGATCCACTTCATCCTCTTCCTCGATCGACTCAGACTCGGATTCACTTTCCAAGTCGACAAAGACGGCCAACTGTTGCTGTAGGATAGTCGCAGCCCGACGGATCGCCTCCTCAGGGTCGATAGTGCCATTGGTTTCCAGGTCCAGCACCAGCTTGTCGAGGTCAGTGCGCTGCTCAACACGCGCCGATTCCACAACGTAAGACACGCGACGCAAGGGAGAGAAGGTAGCATCCAGCTGCAGGCGACCAATAGAACGAGTTTCTTCCTCTGGGCTCTCACGAGAGTCAGCAGGGGAGTAACCACGGCCCAGCGCCACCGTAAGCCGCATATTGATTTCAGAGCCGTCGTTCAGGTGACAGATGACATGCTCGGGGTTGCGGATCTCAATATCATGATCGACACGGATATCGCCTGCCGTTACCGCACCGGGGCCCTTTTTACTCAGGGTCAGTTCAGCTTCTTCCTTGCCGTTCATAACCAGGGCAACGCCCTTTAAGTTTAGGAGGATTTCGATTACATCCTCCTGCACTCCCTCGACCGCACTGTACTCATGCAGCACCCCATCAATTTCCACTTCTGTAATGGCGCTGCCAGGCATGGAGGACAGCAGGATTCTCCGTAACGCATTGCCAAGCGTGTGGCCAAAGCCACGCTCCAGTGGCTCCAGCGTCACCTGGGACCGCGTGTTATTCTTCTCGTCTACGTTGATAACGCGAGGGGTCAAAAATTCATTCACTGCACTCTGCATTGGGGCACCTGTCTTTCTGTATTAGTCCGTCAGTGTGAGTTACTTCGAGTAAAGCTCGACAATCAGATTTTCGTTGATTTCTGAAGACAGATCCTGGCGGTCGGGTGCAGCCTTGAACACTGCCTCCAGTTTTTCGCCGTCGACGTCTATCCACTCAGTGTCGCCGCGATTTGAAGCAAGCGCCATGGCAGACTGCACACGAAGTTGCTTCTTCGCTTTCTCGCGCAGGGAAACCACATCCCCTGCTTTCACTTGATATGAGGGTATATTTACAACACTGCCGTTCACCATAATCGCCTTATGAGCAACCAACTGGCGTGACTCTGAGCGTGTCGAACCAAAACCAACCCTATACACAACGTTATCGAGCCGACTTTCCAGCAGTTGCAGCAAATTTTCTCCTGTCGCACCCTTCATGCGGGCGGCTTCCTTGTAATAGTTCCGAAACTGCTTTTCTAACACACCGTAAATACGACGCACCTTCTGTTTCTCACGCAACTGCACACCATAATCCGACAAACGACCGCGACGAGCACCATGCTGACCGGGGATTGCCTCGGCTTTGCACTTGCTCTCAAGGGTGCGTACGCCGCTCTTTAAGGCCAGGTCAGTTCCTTCGCGACGGGATAGCTTACACTTCGGTCCAATATATCGAGCCATGTCAATTCAGTCCTGTAGCCGTTATACGCGACGTCGCTTGGGTGGACGACAGCCATTGTGTGGAATAGGGGTGACGTCTGTAATGTTACTGACTTTATAGCCACAGGCATTGAGGGCACGGACTGCAGACTCCCTACCGGGACCGGGCCCCTTCACTTCGACGTCAAGGTTTTTCAGCCCGTACTCCTTGGCCGCCTCACCCGCGCGCTCCGCCGCAACCTGAGCAGCGAAGGGCGTGCTTTTGCGTGAACCGCGGAACCCGGAACCGCCGGCGGTCGCCCAACTAAGGGTGTTACCTTGGCGATCGGTAATCGTAATAATAGTGTTATTGAAAGACGCGTGGATGTGCGCAATGCCATCAACCACTGTCTTGGTAATTTTTTTTCGAGTGCCCTTGGCACCTGGCTTCGCCATATCAAATACCCTACTTTAATATCAATACTGTACTACCGAGGTCACCTTTGATGCTCACCCAGCACCATGGCGCAGCTACACTAGAATCAGGATTCGCCAACTATTTGCGAATCGGTTTACGCGGCCCCTTCCTGGTCCGTGCATTTGTCTTGGTCCGTTGACCGCGCAACGGTAGTCCTCTGCGGTGCCGCAGACCGCGGTTACAACCAAGATCCATCAGACGCTTGATGTTCATCTGCACCTCTCGACGCAGGTCTCCCTCAACCATCATTTCGCTAACCTTGGTGCGCAGTGCGTCCATTTCCTGCTCAGTCAGTTCTCCGATCTTCACATTTTCGGCAACACCAGTGGAGGCACAGAGACTTCTGGCCTGGCTGCGGCCCACACCATAGATATAAGTCAACGCGATAACAGCATGTTTGTTATCGGGTATGTTGACGCCGGCAATACGAGCCATTCAACTCTCTCCCATCATCTGTTGTCGCTGGATGCTACCCACGCGCTGGGTCTCTCGGGCCCGTAGAGCGCGCGGCAAAAGGCGCAGCAGTCTAGCGACATCACTTGTAAAAATCAACCGTGCAACAGGCACTTAGCCCTGACGCTGCTTGTGTCTAGGATCTGAGTTACAGATCACCCGGATCACACCTTTACGGCGCACAATTTTGCAGTTTCTGCAAATTTTCTTCACGGATGCACGTACTTTCATACCTCTACTCCTTTCAGGTGACCGGGCCTAACGTACCCGCCCAGCCCCCCCATAATTCTTCAGGTTCGCCTTTTTCATGACCGAGTCGTACTGATGGGACATCAGATGGCTCTGTATCTGCGCCATAAAATCCATAACCACCACTACGACAATCAACAACGAGGTACCACCCAAGTAGAAAGGTACGTTGGCTGTCACCACCAGAAACTGGGGAATCAGGCAGACAATCGCGATATAGGCAGAGCCAAAGACCGTCAGCCGCGTCAGCACACCGTCGATATAGTTGGCTGTTTTCTCACCGGGCCGAATCCCCGGAACAAAGGCGCCAGAGCGCTTCAGATTGTCCGCCACCTCAACCGGGTTAAACATTAGCGCAGTATAGAAAAAGCAGAAGAATACAATGAAAATAGTAAACAGCAATATGTTCAGGGGCTGGCCCGGACCAATGGCCACAGCCAGATCTTGCAGCCAATCAGCCGAACCCGCCGTACCAAACCACTGCGCAATCGAGGCAGGGAAAAGCAAAATACTGCTGGCAAAAATGGCGGGGATAACACCTGCCATATTTACTTTCAGCGGCAAGTGGGAACTTTGTGCCTGATACATCTTACGGCCCTGCTGCCGTTTAGCGTAATTAATCGTGATACGCCGTTGGCCACGCTCAATGAACACAATGGCAAAGATCAATGTAATAGCCAACGCCAGAATGCCCAACAGAAAAAGGATATTCAGCTCTCCCTGCCGCGCCTGTTCCAGAGATTGACCAATGGCCGACGGCAGGCCCGCTACTATGCCCGCGAAAATAAGCAGGGATATGCCGTTACCGATACCCTTCTCAGTGATCTGTTCACCCAGCCACATCATGAACACCGCCCCCGTGACCAACGAGGTAATGGCGATCACGTAAAAGGAGACTGAAACATCGTAAGACATCCCTTGCCGCGCCATACCCACCGTCATTCCCGTCGCCTGAATCAAGGCAAGAACCACGGTCAGGTAGCGCGTATACTGACTAATCTTACGCCGGCCCGCCTCACCCTCTTTCTTCAATTGCTCAAGCTGTGGAGTTACCGCGGACATGAGCTGCATAATAATGGATGCGGATATGTAGGGCATGATACCCAAAGCAAGGATGCTCATGCGCTCCAGCGCACCGCCCGAGAACATGTTTGCCAGTCCAAGGATAGTGCCCTGGTTCTGATTGAACAGAGCGGCAATCTGCTGGGGGTCAATACCGGGCAGAGGGATATGCGTCCCGATGCGATAGACGATAACAGCGAGCAAAACAAAGCGAAGCCTGGCGAACAGCTCGCCCAAACCTGCTTTGTTAACAGAAGGTAGCTGACCCGTTGCCATTTAATCCTCGATCTTTCCGCCAGCTTTCTCAATAGCCGCGCGCGCGCCCTTGGTGACCGCAAGCCCTTTCACAGTAACTGCCGCGTCGACCGAGCCCGACAAATAAATTCGCGCACGCAGAATATTGTTCTTCACCAAGTGGGCGTTTTTCAATGCCGCCAGATCTACAACATCCCCCTCTACTGCACCCAATTCACCAAGACGCACCTGAGCCGTAGTGCGCCCGATGCGTGAGGTAAAGCCATACTTGGGCAGCCGCTTCTGTAGTGGCATCTGACCGCCCTCGAAGCCAGGCTTAACTTTACCGCCCGAGCGGGACTTCTGACCCTTATGTCCACGACCGGCTGTTTTGCCGCAACCGCTACCGATACCGCGGCCGACACGCTTGGCGTTTCTACGTGAGCCGACTTCGGGACTCAGCGTATTGAGTCGCATGATCTGGGCGTCACTCTCAATGTTGGTGTCCGACATACCGTTACTCCTCAACTTTCAGAAGGTAGTGGGCGCGGTTGATCATACCCCGAACAGAGGGCGTGTCCTCCACTTCTACCGTATGACCGATACGTCGTAACCCCAGGCCCGCCACGCAGTCCTTGTGCTTTTTGAGACGACCGTGAGTGCTTTTGACCTGGGTAACCTTAATGCATGTTTTAGCCATGACCCGCCAACCTAATCGTTAGTTCAGAATTTCTTCGACAGTCTTGCCGCGTTTAGCCGCAACCTCGCCTGGCGAGGACATATCGCGAAGACCCTTAAAGGTCGCTCGAACCACATTAACGGGATTGGTTGATCCGTAGCATTTGGCAAGTACGTTATGTACGCCTGCAATTTCGAGCACTGCACGCATTGCACCCCCAGCGATTACTCCGGTACCTTCCGATGCCGGCTGCATGTAAACTTTGGAAGCGCCATGGGTCGACTTGATCGGATACTGAATGGTGCCGTTATCCAGTTCGATACTAATCATATTGCGTCGCGCTGCTTCCATCGCCTTCTGGATGGCCACGGGAACTTCTCTCGCCTTGCCTCGGCCGAAACCGACTTTACCTTTGCCATCACCGACAACCGTCAGCGCTGTGAAGCTGAATATACGACCGCCCTTTACCACTTTCGCAACACGGTTAACTTGGACCAACTTTTCCTGGAGATCGCCGTCCGCCTGCTGTTTCTTTTGCTCATTGAATGCCATATCTCTGTCCTAGAATTCCAATCCGGTTTCACGGGCAGCATCCGCCAAAGCCTTTATACGGCCATGGTATTTAAATCCACCACGGTCAAAGGCGACCTTCTCAATACCGGCTTCCTTTGCTCGCTTAGCAACTAACCTACCTACCTCGACCGCCGCTGCGACGTTGCCAGTAGCGCCTTTACGCAGCTCGGAGTCCAGCGTCGAAGCACTGGCCAGGACCCTGTCCCCAGCCGGCGCAATAATCTGCGCGTAGATATGCCGAGGCGTGCGGTGGACGCTCAGGCGACTAACGCCCAGCTCACGGAGCCGAGCGCGCGCGCGACGTGCGCGACGCAACCTTGAATCGTTCTTAGAGCTCATCTCGTTTACCTATTTTTTCTTGGCTTCCTTACGCCGCACATGCTCATCGGCGTAACGAATACCTTTACCCTTGTATGGCTCCGGCGGACGAACGCTGCGGATTTCCGCCGCTGCCTGGCCAACAGCCTGTTTATCTATACCTTTCAATACCACTTCGGTGGGGCTGGGACTCTCTGCGGTGACACCGCCTGGGAGCTTATAGTCCACCGGATGGGACAGTCCCACCGTCAAATTGACCGACGTTTTAGATACCTTGGCTCTGTAGCCCACGCCATTGAGCAACAGCTTTCTCTCCCAACCCTCACTGACCCCCTTCACCATGTTGTTGACCAACGCCCGAGTAGTCCCAGCCATGGCGGCTAGCTGGGCGCCCTCGTATTGAAAATGCACCACATTGCCCTCCTGGCTGCACTTGATACCGTCTGACAATGACAAGACCAGGGAGCCTAGCCCCCCCTTGACGGTAAGATCAGCACCATCAAGCTTCACCTCTACACCCTTAGGCAGCTGAATTGGATTGCTCGCGACTCTGGACATTTCTCGAATTCTCTTTAGGTCGACAATTTCTTAATAAACAGTGCAAAGCACTTCACCACCAACGCCCGCGGCTCGTGCCGCTCGGTCAGTCATCACACCCCTTGACGTTGAAACAATTGCAACACCCAATCCCCGGCGCACTTGAGGCAAATCATCACGGCCTCGATACTGCCGCAACCCGGGCCGACTAGAACGGCTGATTTCCGCGATTACCGGCTTGCCATCGAAGTATTTGAGGTCTATCGATAAACGCGACTTGCCGCTTTCATCATTCGACTTGAAGCTCTCGATATAGCCCTCTTGCTGCAGCACCTGAGCAACCGCAGTCTTCAGTTTCGAACCCGGCATGTTGACATTCGTCTTACCAACCATCTGGGCGTTGCGAATGCGCGTAAGCATGTCTGACAACGGATCTTGCATACTCATAATCTAATAATCTCCGTGGACCAACTTTTCAGTTACCAGCTGGACTTCACAAGGCCTGGCACGTCCCCGCGCATAGCGGCCTCGCGCAACTTATTTCGGCAAAGACCGAACTTCCGATAAACACCGTGCGGACGACCTGTAATTTGGCAGCGCCGCCGTTGTCGAACGGGGCTGGCGTCGCGAGGCAGCTTTTGCAGCCTAGCTTGCGCATCCCACTTCTGTTCATCGGACGCCTTCGTATCAACCAAAATAGCTTTGAGGGCCGCCCGCTTAGTAGCATACCGAGCTACTGTCTTCATGCGCTTGTGCTCCCGCGCTATCATCGATTTTTTTGCCATCTAAAAAAGCCTCTCAATCCTTCAATGGGAAGTTGAAAGCGCGCAATAAAGCGCGTCCCTCGTCGTCCGTGCGCGCTGTCGTGGTGATGGTGATATCCATACCGCGAAGAGCATCCACCTTGTCGTAATCAATTTCTGGAAAGATAATCTGCTCGGAAACGCCCATGGCGAAATTGCCTCGACCATCGAACGATTTCGAACTGATACCCCGGAAATCTCTGATACGCGGAATCGCTATACTAATCAGGCGCTGCAGAAACTCGTACATTCGATCAGAGCGCAGCGTCACCTTGCATCCGATGGGCCAACCATCGCGAACTTTGAAACCGGCAATAGATTTCCGCGCGCGGGTCACAACAGGTTTTTGCCCCGAGATCAACTCCATATCAGCCAACGCATGTTCCAATACTTTCTTGTCACCCAGTGCCTCCCCAACACCCATGTTAAGTGTAATCTTGGAGACCTTGGGTACCTTCATGACATTGGTGAGGCCCAATTCCTCCTTCAACCGAGGAATAATTTCGCTAGTGTACTTTTCTTTCAACATCGCCATATCACTTACCTGTTGACCTGATGCACCTGCCTGCCTCAGGAATCAATCGCCTCACCGGTTGACTTGAACACCCGAACCTTCCGCTCGTCTTCAATTTTGAAGCCCACTCGGTCAGCTTTCTGAGTGGCGGTATTAAAAATCGCCACATTGGACACTTGTATGGGGCTCTCCTGTTCGACAATGCCGCCCGCGACTCCCGCCTGAGGGTTCGCCTTGGTGTGTTTCTTCACCATATTCACACCAGCTACGATCAGTTTGCCATTACCAAGCACGGTGCGCACTTTACCCAGCTTACCTTTGTCTCTACCCGCCAGGACAATTACTTCATCGTCGCGTTTGATCTTAGCCATTTCTACACTCTCTATCCGATTGACTAGATAACTTCAGGCGCCAGGGAAATAATTTTCATAAACTTTTCACCGCGCAATTCACGGGTTACCGGCCCAAAAATACGCGTCCCTATCGGCGCCTCCTGTGCGTTCAGCAGTACGGCGGCATTGTCATCAAACTTGATAAGCGAACCATCTGGACGCCGCACGCCCTTTCGGGTACGAACAACCACAGCATTCATTACCTGCCCCTTTTTGACCTTACCCCGCGGTATTGCTTCCTTCACAGTGACCTTGATCAGATCACCCACCCGGGCATAACGACGCTTGGATCCACCCAATACCTTGATGCACATCACGCGTCGCGCACCGCTATTATCGGCAACATCTAAATATGATTGTGTTTGAATCATCTTCTACTCCAAAGTGACGGCCCATTAAACCTGGGCAGCGCTCTCCATAATCTCCAACAACTTCCAGCTTTTGTTCTTGGATATAGGGCGCGACTCCGCCACGGCCACAACATCGCCAATACCACACTGATTTTCTTCATCGTGCGCATGAATTTTAGAAGAGCGCGTCAAGTACTTCCCATAGACGGGGTGCCTCTCCCGGCGCTCAATCATTACCGTAATTGTCTTGTCCATCTTGTTGCTGACCACTTTGCCGGTGACCACTCTTGTACGCTTTTCCACTGACATGTCTATTCACCTGCCTTTTCAGTGAGAAGGGTTTTCACACGTGCAATATCACGCTGTCCCTGTTTAAGCAGGTGCGTCTGGCCAAGCTGACCAGTTGACTTCTGCATGCGGAGCTTGAATTGCTCCTCACGCAACTTGAGAAGTTCCTTGTTCAGCTCCTCAGCGGACTTCCCACGTAACTCACTCGCTTTCATCACATCACCGTCCGTTTCACAAACTGGGTCGCTACCGGTATCTTAGCTGCCGCCAATGCAAATGCCTCGCGCGCCAGCTCTTCCGATACGCCCTGAACTTCGTAAAGGACCTTGCCCGGCTGCACCTGAGCAACCCAGTATTCTACGTTCCCTTTACCTTTGCCCTGGCGTACTTCGAGAGGTTTTCCAGTGATAGGCTTATCTGGAAAGACACGAATCCAAATTTTACCGCCCCGCTTGATATGACGGGTCATAGCGCGGCGGGCGGCCTCTATCTGGCGCGCAGTAATTCGCCCACGTCCCACTGATTTCAGACCATATTCACCGAAACTCACCTTACTACCGCGCTGGGCAAGGCCGCGGTTGCGCCCCTTCTGCGTCTTACGGAACTTAGTACGCTTTGGTTGCAGCATGTAGGTAACCCTTAATTAGTCGCTGTCTTGTGAGAGCTTTCAGCTGAATTTTCGGCATTGAAAACCTCTCCCTTGAATATCCAGACCTTCACACCAAGGATGCCGAAGGTCGTCTCCGCCTCATAGGTGGCATAGTCGATGTCAGCACGTAGCGTATGCAAGGGCACACGACCCTCTCGGTACCACTCAGTGCGGGCAATCTCAGCACCACCCAAACGTCCAGAGATCTGAACTTTAATACCTTCAGCGCCCTGACGCATGGCGTTCTGCACAACACGCTTCATCGCGCGGCGAAACATGACACGCCGCTCCAGTTGCTGAGCCACATTCTGCGCTACCAGCCTTGCATCCAAATCCGGCTTGCGAATCTCCTCGATATTAATGTGGACAGGCACGCCCATCTTCTGCGACAAGTCTTTGCGCAGCTTGTCGACGTCTTCGCCTTTTTTGCCAATCACGATACCCGGACGCGCTGTGTGAATAGTGATTCGCGCCGTCTGCGCGGGACGCTCAATAACGACCCTGCTGACAGAAGCATGGTCCAACGTCTTTTCTATGTAAGCTCGCGCCTCCAGGTCCGTTATTAATTGCTCCGCATAATTCTTGCGGTCGGCATACCAGACGGAAGTGTGATCTTTGACTATGCCCAGTCGGATGCCGGTTGGATGTACTTTTTGACCCATGTAATCTTCTCCTGTACCTAGCGCTCGCTGTCCGCGACCTTCACAGTGATATGACAGCTGCGCTTCAAAATACGATCCGCGCGCCCCTTCGCCCGTGGGCGCAGCCGCTTCATCGTCCTCCCGGCATCCACAACGATACTGGAGACCCGAAGCTCATCGACGTCCGCGCCCTCGTTGTTCTCGGCGTTGGCAATAGCCGAATCGAGCACTTTCTTGACGATATAAGCGGCCTTCTTGGTGCTGAATTCAAGCACACCAAGAGCTTGCTCAACCTCCAGGCCACGCACCTGGTCCGCGACCAATCGAACCTTTTGCGGCGAAATCTGTGCGCCTTTCAACGTTGCAGCTACTTCCATATCCACAGAACCTCTATGTCTAGCGCTTTGCCGCTTTGTCCGCGACATGGCCGCGGTATGTGCGGGTTGCAGCGAACTCACCCAGCTTGTGGCCCACCATATCCTCATTTATTAAAACGGGAACATGCTGGCGTCCGTTGTGCACAGCAATCGTCAAGCCCACCATGTCCGGAGACACCATCGAACGGCGCGACCAGGTCTTGATAGGCCGACGGTCATTACTCTCTACTGCTAACTCAACCTTCTTCATCAAGTGAAGGTCGATAAAGGGGCCCTTTTTCAATGAACGCGGCACAGTGTCTTCCTCTTATGAAACAATTAAGCGACCAGCTTTATTTCTTTCCGCGACGCCGGACTATCAGGTTGTCCGTACGCTTATTCTTGCGAGTCTTATAACCCTTCGTTGGCGTTCCCCAGGGGCTAACTGGGTGCCGGCCACCAGATGTTCGCCCTTCGCCACCCCCATGTGGGTGGTCGACTGGATTCATAGCAACCCCGCGCACCGTTGGCCGCACACCGCGCCAACGGGACGCTCCAGCCTTACCCAGTTTCCGTAGGTTGTGCTCAGGATTGGATACCTCGCCCAACGTCGCGCGGCAGTCCGCCAGCACCTTGCGCATTTCACCAGAGCGCAACCGCAGAGTGGCATACTGTCCTTCACGCGCGACCAGCTGCACCGACGCACCGGCAGAGCGGGCCATCTGGGCCCCTTTACCTGGCTTAAGCTCAATGCAATGAACCACAGATCCGACCGGAATATTGCGCAACGGCAGGCAGTTACCCACTTTGATCGGCGCCGACGTGCCTGACTGCAAAGTTTCTCCGATTTCTACTCCGCGTGGAGCGATAATGTAGCGACGCTCCCCATCGGCATACAACAGCAGCGCTACGTGAGCTGAACGGTTCGGATCGTACTCCAGCCGCTCCACTCTTGCCGGAATACTATCTTTATTGCGCTTAAAATCGATCACACGGTAGTGCTGTTTGTGGCCACCCCCGATGTGTCGCGTTGTAATACGGCCATTGTTGTTGCGCCCACCGGTTTTCTTCTGGCTTTCAAGCAGCGGCCCATGGGGCGCACCCTTGTGCAACTCTTTACTGACTACCCGGACGACATGGCGACGGCCTGGTGACGTGGGCTTACTTTTGAACACTGCCATCTCGCTAGGGCTCCTTAATCCACCAAGGCAAAGTCAATATCCTGACCCTGCTCCAGCTTCACATACGCTTTCTTCCAGGTCGGCTGGGCAGAAAGTCCAAACCGGTTGCGCTTGACCTTGCCCTTCACTCGCAAGGTATTCACAGCCGCTACTCTGACATCAAACAGTTGCTCTACAGACTTTTTGATCTCCGCCTTGGTCGCATCCAGCGCTACCTTGAACACATACTGGTTACTATCGTCTGTCACGATGGCAGCCTTCTCAGAGGCATGGGGACCCACCAGTACTTGGAATATGCGCTCTTGATTCATACCAGCATCTCCTCGATCTTTTTCACCGCATCCACGGTAACCACCACCTTCTCGTGACCAATGAGGCTGATCGGGTCAATGCAGGCTACGTCACGGACATCCACCTTGTGCAGATTGCGCGCGGCAAGATAAAGATTTTTACCGACTTCAGAGGACACGATTAACGCATTGTCAACACCGTATTCCCCCAGCTGCTTGACCAACAATTTCGTCTTGGGCTCCTCCAGATCGAGACTTTCGATAATCATTAACCGCTCCTGGCGTGCAAGCTCGGACATGATAGTTTGCATCGCCGCACGGTACATCTTTCGGTTTACTTTCTGTGAGTGGTCCTGTGGCTGAGCCGCAAAAGTCACACCACCGGTGCGCCAGATCGGCGAGCGAGTCGTACCAGCGCGTGCACGCCCGGTGCCCTTCTGCCGCCAGGGCTTCTTGCCGCCACCATTCACCGCAGCCCGGTTCTTCTGGGCCCGGGTTCCCTGACGTGCGCCCGCCATGTAAGCGGTCACCACCTGGTGCACCAGGTCCTCATTGTACTCACGGGCAAACGCCACATCGGAAACAGAAACGGTGCCAGCTTCGCTGCTACCCGGTTTTAAAACACTCAGTTCCACGTTATGCCCCCTTATGCCTTAACCGCCGGACGGACAATAACGTCACCACCGGGAGCACCTGGCAGAGCGCCCTTGATCAACAACAAATTACGCTCTGCATCTACACGGACAACCTCCAGCCCCTGGGTCGTGACGCTAACTGCACCCATGTGCCCTGACATCTTCTTGCCCTTCCAGACCCGGCCAGGCGTCTGGCACTGGCCGATAGAGCCCGGCGCGCGGTGCGACAGCGAGTTCCCGTGCGTGGCGTCCTGCATCGAGAAATTCCAGCGCTTTATCACACCCTGAAAGCCCTTACCCTTAGACTTCCCTGCCACATCCACTTTTTGACCCGCCTCGAAACGCTCTACTGTGAGCTCAGAACCGACGTCGGGCGCCTCGTCTGAGTCAGCCAAACGAAATTCCCACAGACCTCTGCCTGCTTCGACGCCTGCTTTAGCGAACTGCCCTGCACTTGCCTTGTTTACTTTTGAGGCCTTGCGGTTGCCCGCGGTGACCTGCACCGCTCGATAGCCATCGCTATCGACTTCTTTGATTTGAGTAACACGGTTTGGAGCAATCTCCACTACGGTTACTGGTATGGAAACGCCGTCTTCGGTAAAAACTCGCGTCATGCCGGCCTTGCGGCCGACCAATCCAATCGTCATTTTTCGAACCTCTTAGTGTACGGGGCTTACCCTCTATGGCCGCCCCTGCATACGCTCGGGGCGTTACACACCCCTCGGTCTGAGCGACGGGGCAGGTTTTACTACCGGCAGTAGCTAACCAAGACTAATTTGTACTTCTACACCTGCTGCCAGGTCGAGTTTCATCAGTGCATCCACAGTCTTTTCTGTGGGCTCCACAATATCCAACAAACGCTTGTGGGTGCGAATCTCGTATTGGTCACGGGCATCTTTGTTAACGTGGGGAGAGATCAAGACAGTAAACTTTTCCTTCCTCGTGGGGAGAGGAATCGGACCCTTGACCATCGCCCCGGTGCGACGCGCTGTCTCAACGATCTCCTGTGTGGAGGAATCGATCAACCGGTGGTCGAATGCCTTAAGGCGAATACGAATGCGTTGATTCTGCACCTGACTGAACTCCGAACAATAAAAACCAGAGGCCCGCAAAGGAACCCCCCGAAAAAAGGAACGCGAATTCTAAAGACGGTCTCAGGGGCTGTCAAGACGCCTGCGGAATTAATTAATCCAAGCGCCAGCAGCCTGTAGCCCAGATATAACTATATATTATATTGCCTGCGATGCCGTCTACACCCATCGCTGGACGCATATCGATCACAGGCTGGCCTCCGGTTTCAGCTGCAGGCGCGCTGGGCTTATCACCCCCAACTGGTGCAGTCCGCGGCTGCCTGCTTCGATGCGCCCAGAGCCACCCGTATGCCGCTATTAACAGGAACCGGTTACTTGAAGGCCCCGGGCTACCGCAGTCCTGCGCCTGCGCCGTCCCCAGTCCCTAAATGTGACAGGGTGATAGTGGTCTTGATACTGCGCATCAGGGTGCGGTACTTACGGCAAAGACTGCGAATTTCGGAGTCGCTTACCTGCCCCTCTATCTAATCTAAAGGTACAGACTTTTAGGTGGGAAAAGTCATACATCAAATCACAGTGTTCTATCGATAAGGTATTCCCTGATACTACTGCAGTACCCGCCATCACTGCAGGACCACCTGATCGGCTATCCAATAGACAGACCCCGCCGGCGGAAAGCTTGACGAATACGCAGCCAAACTCGAATATGACAATTCTGGACTTGCTCGAGGAGTTTCTGATGGACGAGGACAAGCCCTCCCACTCCATTCTGATCGGCTATGTATTGTGGATCTTCGGTTTTATAGGCGCCCATCGCTTCTACTACGGTAAACAAGTAACGGGTGTCATCTGGTTCTTTACCCTGGGTCTGTTCTTCATCGGGTGGATCATCGACCTGCTATTGATCCCCGCCATGGCGCGACAAGCCGATCGGCGCTTCACACCGGGTCCGATCAATTATAGTCTCGCCTGGATACTACTGACCTTTCTCGGGGCGCTGGGCCTTCATCGCTTCTATATGGGAAAGGTGTGGACGGGCTTGCTGTATTTGGCGGCCAGTGGTGTCTTTATTGCCTTCCCGTTTGCGGCGCTCATCATCGTTATCGGTCTTCTGTATGACTTTCTCACATTGAATGAGCAACTTTCAGACCTAAACAAAGGCATCTGAGCAAAAAATCCGGCGCGTAGCCACGCTCAGGTTATAAAGGGATCAGAATAAGGCTGGTATTCGATGCGACACAATACGGATGTCGCCCCAGCCAAATACCTTACGCCAACCCCAGCACTGCCTTACTCAATAATCTTGGCAACCACGCCCGCACCAACCGTACGGCCACCCTCACGAATCGCAAAACGCAGGCCCTCCTCCATCGCAATCGGCGCAATCAACGTCGCCACCATCTGCACATTGTCACCCGGCATCACCATCTCAACACCGTCTGGCAACTCACAAGCACCCGTCACATCCGTCGTACGGAAGTAAAACTGCGGCCGGTAACCCTTGAAAAACGGCGTGTGGCGACCACCCTCTTCCTTCGACAAAATGTACACCTCCGCCTCAAACTTGGTGTGCGGCGTCACACTGCCCGGCACCGCCAGCACCTGACCACGCTCTACCTCTTCACGCTTGGTACCGCGCAGCAGCACCCCCACGTTCTCCCCCGCACGACCCTCGTCCAGCAACTTCCTGAACATCTCAACACCCGTACAGGTCGTCGTCTGAGTCTCCTTGATACCGACAATCTCGATCTCTTCACCCACCTTGATCACACCGCGCTCCACACGGCCGGTCACTACCGTGCCGCGACCGGAGATAGAGAACACGTCCTCTACCGGCATCAAAAAGTCGCCGTCTATCGCACGCTCCGGCACCGGTATGTAGCTGTCCATCTCGTTAATCAGCTTCTCGATTGACGGAACGCCAATGTCAGACGCGTCGCCCTCAAATGCCTTCAGCGCAGAGCCGGTGATGATCGGCGTGTCGTCGCCCGGGAACTCGTAAGTCGACAGAAGATCACGTACTTCCATCTCAACCAGTTCCAGCAACTCTTCGTCATCAACCTGGTCAGCCTTGTTCAGGTAAACCACGATGTACTGTACACC
>JABSPW010000167.1 GCA_013214285.1 Halioglobus sp.
CGCTGGACTGGATGGACGATGCAACCCGTGTAGCGGCACTGATAAAACTGGCGAGCTTTGAACCGAGAATTGGCTACCCCGACGAGTGGCGTGACTACTCCGGACTGGAGATCGTGCCCGGCAAGCTTTACGAGAGCGTGCACAACGCGAAGACCTTCGACTGGCAGCGCCGCATTGATCGCATTGATGAGCCGGTCGATCGCGGCGAATGGTTCATGACCCCGCAAACCGTCAATGCCTACTATGACCCCCTGAAAAATCAGATCACCTTTCCCGCGGCGATTCTGCAGCCGCCCTTCTTTGACGCAATGGCGGATCCGGCGGTCAATTACGGCGCTATAGGCGCGGTCATTGGGCATGAGATTGGTCATGGTTTTGATGATCAAGGGCGCCAGTTTGACGATCAGGGGCGCATACGCAATTGGTGGACCGAAGAAACGGAGGAAAATTTTCGAGCTGCAACCGCCCGACTGGGTGCACAGTTCAGCGAGTACTGCCCTATCCCCGACGACAGTAAGACCTGTGTGAACGGCAGTCTCACCATGGGCGAGAATATTGGTGATCTGGGCGGTTTGGAAGCGGCCCACACCGCATATCAACTTTCACTGAACGGCGGCGAAGCGCCCGTCATCGATGGCTTCACAGGTGACCAGCGCTTCTTTATGGCGTGGGCTCAGGTCTGGCGAGGCAAAACCCGTGAGGATGCTTTGCGTAACCTGCTGCTCACTGACCCCCATTCGCCTGAGGTGGTGCGCGGAGAGGCGCCGCAGCGCAATATCGATGCCTGGTACGAGGCGTTTGACGTCACTGAGGACGATTTGCTGTATCTGCCCCAGGACGAGCGTGTTCATATCTGGTAACTGTTTAGACCCCTGCCTTGACTATCTGTGGCGCTGGCGTTCACGCGAGCGCGTGAACGTGTTACCCGACCACTGCCGCTAATACAACAGCCCATAGGCACTCAGTGAGCGCATCAATTGATCTTTGTATTTCCTGTGACCGGCAGGGGCCAGATGCACCCCATCCGTCATAATCGATACATCGTTGACATCCGCCTCACTGAACCACCCCGCTGTCTCCAGAAGTTCGCAAAGACCCGTATCCGCGACCCTTCGTACAACACCACGAAACTCTTCGTAGGTCACATCATTCTGATTACGTTGGCCATTGTAATCCCACTTGGCCGCGATCGGTATAACACAGAAGACAACCACTAGTTTCTGATTATCTATCGACTGAAGGAATTTCACGTAGGATTCAAAGAAGGCATCAGCAGGCGTTGATGCATACCAATCATTGTGCGCAAGCTGCACGATCAGCGCAGCACCTGGCGGCTTGTACCATAGGGTATCCGGGGGGACGGTAAGAAAATTGACAGCACCGCCCACACCATCACTCTCAGCACCACCTTTGCCAAGGAATCCCGCCATAGTTTGTCCTGCACGTGACATATTCGTTACCGACTTCTCCTCCTCCAGCAGGACCAACGATGGGGTCGTTGTCAATTCGCCTCCTGAACTCAGATCCATCAGACTGTCACCAACAAAAATATAATGGCTGAATGGTGAATCACTAGCGGTTGGCATCTGCCCCGCGCGGCTATACTGGTCGACAGACTGAACACAGGAGGCCAGGCACAAGACCGCAACGATGAAAGCAACACGCTGCGCGAATCGATTCACGTACACTCTTTGGAGAATGTCACTCACGCTGGCCTGCTTTGCGGTGGCGCGTTCAAAAACCCGTGCTCCAAGACCTGACGATTAGCCAACCGCGTGGATACATTTAATAGATTCTTCCGTTTAGGTTCCAATGCGGACAGTGGTCCGCATTGACCATCGGTTGTTCGCTGGCAGCGTAAATGCTCAGTGCTTTTGACGGTCGATTAGTTTGAGCATAACAGTGCGTAAAGCTTTGGGCAAAGTATAACGGCAAAGAATGTCGACCAATTTGGAGCGCTGGTGAGCGAACCCATCCGTAACATAGCGTCCCTCGTACCAGCGCTATAAGTGGACACTACTAAGCGATTGTGGAGCAACTTTGCCGCGGTTTTGACGGCACAAAGGCGGCAGCAAGTCGACAACGTCGATTTATGGTGTAACCTTCAGCACAACGATGATCCGTTTATGCGAGATCACTGAATAGCGCCAAGGCGCCACGCGCCACATCACGTTGCCCGAAAAAATGTAGCGAGCAACAATTGCTACCAAAATAAACTATTCGACGATTTGATCGCCTCCTTTGGAAATATAGATGCTTTCATTCTAATGATGCACCTCTACCGTCGACTAGACATGAAGCGTCGGAGGGTATTTGTATTCAAAGCAACGCCGTTCGAGAGCGCATCAACCGTTTAAAACGATGCTATAGAGCGTTTAAACGTGGCGCTGGACGATCGCATGACTGCATGGGAAAGGAAAGCGGCTATCAAGACTCTCCCCGCCATTTCATCTGGACTTGCATGCCATGATCGCAATCTGCGGGTGTGTTGCGTTAACAATTATCTCAAGACAAATAGTGTCACGCGCAGGCGACTGGTCGTTGTCAACCGAGATTACTGTCCGGACAGAAAACCCGAGGAAGTATCCAGCCTCTTAACAAGCAGACAAGCACCTGAACCCGGTTCGAGGGCATAGTATTTACGATGGCGCCTATGTTCAGCACACCGACGGCTTTAAGTTGGGATTCCATCGCACCGTCATGATCGTCGCAGAGCTGGTCTCCATGCATGTTCCAAGCCGGGACTCACAGTGCGCAGTCACCAGGCGCATCCAAGGTGATGCGCATATAATCCGACATCGCTGGCAAAAATGCGTTCGAATTCACTGGTATCTGCCAGGACGTATAGTGTACGGCCAGTGCTTATTTTTTTGCCGCCCTATTCCTGCAGATCATCAGGTGAGTGCATGCACCACTTGGTGGAAAAGGCACCCGCGATATCGCCTCCTAGATTCCCAGCAGCAATGCTGCGACGCCATGTTATACGCGCCTGGCGCCAAACTCCCATACGCACTTCACCTTTTCGTACCGATCTATAACTCGGTGGTCGACGCGCTGTATATGCCAACCCTCTGCTAGTAGTTGATAAATTTCATCTTCCTGAAAGAATCGCTTTTTCAGACCATCAACGTCATATAAGCCTGGCTCAATCGAACGATATCCGGTGGCACCATAATGCCTGTCTTCAATTGAATTGAGGCGACAGATCAAGAGACCATTGGGTACCAAAGCATCAGAAATTTCTCCAATGATCTCTTTCGTGTCCTCCCACGCGAAGTAGTGCAGGCAGAGACTGGCAACTACGACATCAAATTTGCATGAGAAAGGAAAAGGCCTGGCGTGATCAAACTGCACGAACATGCCACCGTCTAGCGCGTAAGATGGTATTTTCAAATCACCACAAACGACTGCTCTACCCTCTGTCGCAAGCCACCTCGTATCCTCTCCGGAGCCGCATCCAAGTTCCAAAATAACTCGTTCCTCTATATCGGAATGCCACCGTCTGAGCCAGTTTATGTCCACTCGATGGCGAAGACGATCTGTCACCCCTCAAGAGCTACCTGACAGCTGCGCCGCCTCACTGAGGCCGCCTGGTTTTTCGATAAGCATCCACCGCACTTGATGTCGTCACGGCATGCACGGCAACAGCGGACGGCCGCTATCATTTAAAGAGTGACTTGGCTGCGCCCAGTAAGCCATCAACACCGCCCGCCGCATCGAGGAGACTGCCACCACTGCTCGACTTATCGACAAGCTGTGGTAGCAAATCAGCTAAGCCTGCCGCAGCCGACTTCGCATCCATTCCCATTTTTGAAGCAAAGGAAGCAATCTGCTCGTCTCCTAGCAGTGCCTCAACGCTGTCTGCTGAAATAGGCGCGTTTGCCCCATCACCAAGCCAGGAACCGACGATATCGGCAAGGTCACCCGAAGAAGACATCTTCGCCGCCAACCCGGCAAGATCGACACCCCCTTGACCATCCCCCAATAGACTAGAAAGGGCGTTCGTCGCCGACTCCCTATCGACGGAGGCATCTACATTATCCGAAAGTAACTGTGCTCCCAATTGCAATATGTCCACGGTTTAAGCTCCCAAATTGTCAATACCAACACGATCAGGTGTTATCTTGAATAGCGGCAGAGGGGCCATTCGTCCTGACTGATTCAATGCCATTCTCCACGGCTGCTGCACCTGAATACATCTCAGACTTCCCAATGATCTGCCCATTGCTGGCTTTTAGGACGAAGAACGGTTGACCATTTTTCGATTCTTTGCGCTCAAATCTGCGCTCCTCGACAGCATTCTTTTGGACCGACGCAATGCCATTCTCGGCAGCGCCCTTAGAGTCGTAGAGTTCGCTAGTCAAAATTATTTGCCCATTGGCCGCCTTGAGGTTGAACATAAATTTTCCGCTGGGGCTTTTTTTTAGGTCAAACTTACCTGCCATGATCCATTCTCCATTTTTCTGTCGGGTTTGGGAGACAATACTCCGGTGAAAATTCACTACATACAGTATGGCCTCGATTAAGCATGTTGCCAAAGCGACGTGTCACGCCTGCCTTGGCATGCCAACTGACACCAGAAAAATCTGGGCGCCAGCTACCGATTCGATCCACCGACAAAAGATGCCCTAAACCCTTAGTTTTGACGCACATCATCACAAACGAACACCCCGCCATTGGCCAGCCGTCCGATTATTTCGGGCTTGTCATCGCCTCCTTGACTGTATCCACATCAACGGACGCTACCGCTTTGTCTGCATCAGGCGCATTATAAGCCTTCTCGTAATCAACACCGTCGGTTGAGACTGCATCCGTGATCTTATCGGTATCGACCGACTCTGCGGCCTTTTCGGCGCCCACAGCATCAACCAACTTACTGACACCCTGACCCATCGCGATGCCGCCCAAGGGCAAAAGACCTCGCAACGTCAGGTAAGGCACAAACTGGTGCATGTTCGCCTCCACCTTAGCGCGCGATGAGGCACGCGGGCGCAGGCCGAGCCTGAGCACAAAAGCATAGCCTGCCATCGCAGCTACAAGAGCCTGGTCGCAGGAAAATTATGTGGAAAATGCACAATCTGCGGCAGGACACAGAGCGCTTTCTCAACTTTTCTACAGAAAAGACTGCCCCGGCCAGCAGCATCGCCCTATATTAGGAATCGAAATCAGAATTCGAACACGAGCTGGATCCCCGGGGCCAGCCACTAATGGCGGCAAGGTGGTTGCAATGTTTGGCAAGAACGCGCTGGTAGTGGATGATTCGTTGACCGCGAGAACCGTCCTCAAGCACCAGCTGAAGCAGTTTGACGTGGTAGTGGAGTCTGCGCATGATGGCAATCACGCCTTGAAGATGCTGCGCAGTCACACCCCCGATGTGATTTTCCTCGACCATGTCATGCCGGGACTAGACGGCTTCCAGGTACTGGAGCGACTCAAGGCCGATAGAGCCACCCGACGTATTCCCGTTGTCATGTACACCTCCCAGGCAGCACCACATTACATCCGAGAGGCCAAAGTTCTTGGTGCAGTTGCTGTCATCCCCAAAGATGTAACCGATGAACAATTGGTCGATGCGCTAAATAAAGCCGAGGTCTACCAATTGAACGCCGCCAACGATGAACGCCACGTTAAGCCCCAAGGCAGGGAAAGCAGTGGTGCTGCCAAGGCGCGCGCGGCTAACCTGCGGCCGGTGCATCCAGAAGCGCGCTACGTGCCCACCGCGCGGAGCACAGAGAGATCTAAGACTGCGGGTAAGACCACCAGAAGCGCGGCAGGCAACGTCACCAAGTCAGCGGCAGGTGCTCGCTCCAGAAAATCAGCAGCGACGAGCGGATCAAGCAGCTGGTGGCTTCCTCTTTTGCTAACGGCGCTGGTGCTATCGCAGATCCATATGGTCTGGCGCGTCGAGGAACAGCAACGTTTAATCGGAGATCTACACAGG
>JABSPW010000168.1 GCA_013214285.1 Halioglobus sp.
CCGCCCAGCGCCGTATTTCCGGCGCGCAGCAGGGCAGCAGCGCCGCCGCGCGGAGCCAGTTGCAGGTCTTCCAAGGTCCTACTTTAACGTCGTGAATACCTCGAGCCTCAAACAACAGAAAATTTCGGGGCCCGCTACACGATTGTGCCGCCCTCAATTATTAAGCGGACAAATTTTCACGTGCTCAAATAGGAAATGCGGGCGTCACGGGACAGAATTTCGGTGCTTTTGCAATGCCCTGGGCGCGCGCACTTTCATCGCTCCACTAGCTCCGAGAATCGCATTCCTTGACCTCTACCAGCCTCTATTAGGTTTCGGACCTGGAGATAATACAATATCGTAGGCTCAATCGACATGATCGGCATCCACGCCTCTTACAACGGCGAGATGCATCATTGAAGCGTCTGATACCGTACCGAGCTTTGGAGCTTGACATACCAAAATAGGCTCTCCCGTGCTTCTACCGCTCGACGTATTACCGGGCTGAACTTCGCAGGCTGTAGCTGATGGAAATCTCACTCGATGATGAAGCCGCCGACGCTATGGAAGAATCCAACGTAACGCATAATGACCTGTCCTGCGGAACTCACATCACTAGCAGCTGCTATTCACTTGAGTACTTTGCTATGCATCGACTTCAACTGCGTGTTTTGAGCTTCCAATGACAACGCAGCCACTCTTGTGTTCTATCATCACGTTTGCTGAGGCAAACACTACCTTGATGCTCCCACCACTCGAGTTCTCTATCATCCAAATAGCGCACGCCCGATGCTGAAGGCACCTTAGGCAACGTTTTCTCGATACCATCCGGAAACGTTATTTTAATAAAGGAAAGACTATTGTCGGATAAATCGCCGTACCTGACTGAAAACGCTTTATTGTTTTGAGAGAAAAAGATTGTCGGCTTACTCAGAATAACTGTCAAAGAAGGCGCTCCGGCCGACAATCGTTCGCAAAAAGACAGGAGCACTAATATAGACACAAGATATTTTTTCATGCCATATGTCTACTGTCATTTATAACCCGCTAAGACCGATAGTACAGGCGTACGGCCGACAGCTTCTGATCTCCAATTGTGCCTGGCCTTATTATAGCGCTATGTGACATCGTATTTTTCAGAAAATACATCATTTCTAGCATTTGGCTTGCACACATACCCAGCTAAGCCTGTTATACCATAACGCCGCTTGGCTAGTTGCGGCTGGACATTGCGCTGCATCAATCGTCCCGCCTTTATCAGATACTAGCTCGATAGATACATCCTCGATCCGGCCCAGTATTTCCAGTGGGCCAAATACATCGAGCAGCTCAATGCTGCCGAAAAGCAATACCCCCAGATTCACATTGACCCTCTTCTGAATCTGTTACGCTCCAAACATGGGCCGCTGCTAAGTCCAAGCGTTACGTAGGAGGCCCAGGGGTCAGAACGGACGCACGCTACTCCATAGGTTCTCTCCGAGCAGCCAGGACTCCTCAAGCAACAACAACCCTTATTCAGTGCCGAGAAAGCGCCTCAGACCAGTCGTCTGTCTGAACACAAGAGTTACCTTTGCCCGCCACGTCCACTATATTTCCGTTTTCTACGTAGAATGTGGTTTTACAGTATTTTTCATATTCCTGCCCCCCGGTAATGATTGGAGGTGTTTCTGTTACAATTTTTTTGTCTCCCTCCCATTTAACTTCTTTTGTACCCGGTTTAACTTCCACAGGGGTCGTGCCCTGTTCATCATAAATATAGACGAGCATTTCCTTATTTTCTGACACCTTTATCACCTGATCCGGTGAGCCCCATGCTCCTGGAGCCATCAAACTTTCTTTTGATGCACCAATCCATGATCTAGTTGATTTAAGATAATTTTCGTACGTAGCACATCCGGACAACGTGATTATGGTTACTAAGGCATAAAATAGTATTTTCATGTGTTACTCTCGAGTTAGACCGACAAGCCGAATCTTACTACCGTCTCCTCAATTCTCAAAGCCAATAGGGGTTTGAAGATACGCTGTAGGCGCTAAAAATTCATTGCCAATTGTTTCGCGAAGCGAGATCTCACTACGCATTTATTTTCCGCGCTAAAATATTTTAGTGCTGCAATTGTATCGTCTATCGATGCCTTAGAGGAATATAACACATCAAACTGGTCTGCCCCCAGGACCGAGTCCAGCTCGGGAGTTATAGCGCCAAGGATTTTGCCGCTGTTTGTATCTCCGGTACAACTCAGTTGATCTCTGATCGTGTCGTTTGTGGCGCCGGATGTCTGCAGCCCAGTGAGCTGTGTGGCCGAACTTCGTTTTAGTGCAAACGCCATCTTTTTACCTGCACTTGTGCCTATTTCATGGTGTGGAAAATTTCTCCGTTGAGCAGTTGGTCTCTGAGTTTCCCGTTGAAGCTCTCGTTGTAGCCATTCTCCCAAGGCCTGTCCGGCTTAATTAATAGCGTTTTGACCTTTTACCGCTAAATCAGTATCTGAACGCCAGGGCCGCAAACGCTGACCCATAGTAGATATGAAGGTAAGGTTTAGCCGTCGTCGTCAGTGATTAAGTGGCCGCAGCGGCAATCAGTTCTCTTACAGTATGAATGCGAGTTCTTACTGTAGGAGAGTGCCACCATAGTCAAAGACAATCATAGTGCTCAGCTAACGACTTTCGTAGCAATCGATATTTCGAAGGATCGGTGCGATATCCTGGTTCAGGAGCCCAATGGACAAAGGCGCCGAATGAAGATGACCAATGACCGGTTAGGTCACGATTGGCTCATAGAGATGCTAACTGCCTAAGAGCCAGAGGCCCAAGTGGGGTTTGAGGCGACGGGAAACTACCATCGCCCACTAGCGTGGCGACTTATTGATGCAGGATTCATGGTGCTCTTGAGATCATCGGTGACGCTAGGCCGAATTCGTGAGGCGGTCCACAACAGCTGGGACAAGAATGATCCAAAAGAGGCACAGGTAATTCTCTACATGGACTTCCCACGGTTTTGTAGACACCGATTATCCGCATAATGAGGCTTGTTCAAACCCAAACGGACTCACATCTCCAATATGACTGTGACGCGTGAGCGATTGTAGAACACTTCGATGTAATCAAACACATCGGCCCTGCCTTCTACCCGGGTCGAGTAGATTCTTCGCCGCACCCGCTCCTTCTTCAGACTGCTGAGGAACGATTCAAACACGGGTTTAGAAACCACGCAGCGGTTTTTGCGTCCGTGTGCCGTGGCTTGTTAGGAGGCATCACTCCGATGCCCTATTGAAATCGGTTTTGGCCGAACCACAAACCAACTAGACAACACCAGTCCACCAGAGAAACCGTCGCAGGCGACGAAGACCCATGAGGGCGCTTGATAATATAGAAGCTGACCCAACCAATGTGACACGAAAGATCCATCGTAGACGATTCTTCCGGCTTGCGTTCGCAGTTTCATTTCCCAGGTAGTAAACGGACAAATGACACCGAACCACGACTGCAAGGCAACAATACCAACTCCCAATAGATGCACTATTCGGAACCACGGGTTCTTCACCCACCGCCAGAACAGAAAGTAGCCCACACAAGTATCAATCCAACCACGACAAAGGCCACGAACAAAGCGTGTGTGACCAGTATTGCGTCAGCAGCAATAGAATACAGCGCACTGGATTCCATATGCCTCCTAACGCCGCCATAAAGGACGCACGCTGTTTGCGCACCCCAGGGCATGCTTTTCATTGGCCATTCTCATGGCCTTGTTATGGCGCATCACTCTGCCCTTGATCCGCTTTGCGCTGGAGCCAGCAATCAATTCGACCATGGCAGAGGTACCAGCCAGCGAGCGAACTTTGCGATTGGCTTAGGTTTTGACAATATAAAACTTTCGTAGGTATCGCCTGTGCGATCTATCCATGAGTGATTGGCCAAAACGAATGCTAATTCTCGGCTATGCTCGCGCAAGGGTAATAGGTACGCGGCGTACCCGAACCACGGAATCACCGCAATCAAGAATACTCCTAGAGAGTGCACACGCGCCCGCTCTACGTTCCCTCGAAACGTCTCCAGTATTCTAGCCACAGCAACCCAAGTCACTCGCGCTATCGTTCCAAAAGGCAGTGGGACTACGTCAAATGCAAATACAACACCAATAGTTAAATGCCCCGCCAGATTTTTGAGGACATATTTTGACTGATCCAATTGCTCGCCCACATGTTGTTTAAGAAGCTCGGCGTGAGCCGGTGTAATAGTGCCGCCGTCACGGAGTTCGTGGATCGTCACTTCCAGTTCTTCCAATGTGGGGAGTTTAACTTCTGGCTTGTCCATTTATTTAGGCCTTAATTTTCAATGTCTGCTTCGAGTCGAAAGCAGGCTCTCGCCTGCACCCTACCGCCGACAGCTGGGGCGCAGAAACCGCGAAGCGTATTTTTTGTCCCAGCAGCCTATACTAGTTATTGCGCCGCAGATCACAGCAGCTTCCGGTAATACGTTGCCGAAGGGTCATACGAAATGGCTTCATAGAACGAGGAGCCTCTACGGGTGGCTAGAGCAGATAAAACCGCACCCTTTGATTTTGCCCATACCTCAAATTCAGACATTAGGGATGCACCCACCCGCTTCCTGCGAAATGCCTCAGAGACCATGATTTCCTCGAGCCAAGCTACCTTTCCGTTTGCGTAAAACGTATCGTGACAGAACCCAAGACAGTAGCCAATCAGTTTGCCCTTCTCTACTGCTACGAGAGTTATAGCATCAGGGTTGCTCTGCAACCTTGAAAAGGATTCTCTGAAAGACGATTGATTCAGTTCAAAGCTGGCTACGAAGTCTTCTACGAGCGGGAGGAGCCCATCAAGATCATCATTTGTCGCTCTTCTAATCTCGATATACATGCGATGCTAGGCCCTATAACGCTTCAGGTCGCGTGCGCCGAAACCGCGCAGCGGTTTTGGTGGCCGTAGCCTTGACTTGTTAGATATTCTTGGGATTAACAAGTGCTGTAAGTATATGATCTTCCCATTGCCCGTTTATTTGAAGATAGTTCTTAGCCATACCTTCTTTAGCGAAACCTAGACTGCCAAGTAGTACCGCAGACCGTGCATTTCTAGGCATGTAGTTGGCCATTATCCGGTTAAGCCCGAGCTCATCGAAGGCAAACTTGATAGCGTAAGAGCACAGTTGTTTCATAGCTCCCCTGCCTTCGTATTTTTTGGATACAGCATAACCAATATTACAGGCCTGGAAAGGGCCTCCTACGATATTGGTTAGTGAGCATAAAGCTACAACCTCACCTTTTTCGCGAACATATGACATAAAGTAGACCGAGCGCCTTTCTGCGGTCTCATGCTCTCGTTGAGCCAGCCGCTCTTTCCAAGAACCCACACTATGGTAGTTACGGATTCTCCTTGGCTCCCATTGGGAGAGATGATCAGAATTACTCAGATAGAATTCTGATATTGCCCTCGCATCATCTCTAGTTGTTTGCCTAAATTCCATGCACGATATCTTGGAACATGAAACGCTTCAAGCTGGGGCGCCAAACCGCGCAGCGGTTTTGGCGTCCCGGCGCGAAGCGCCCTTGCTGCCTTGACTTGTTAGGTATGCTCATAGCGCATACCTGGCATGTTTGGTGGACGAGCCCGGAAACCTACTTTTTTATAGAAGGGCTCCGTGCCATCGGCCGCAAATAAATGGACAGTGAAGACACCCGCTGCCCTGCACTGCGCCACGATATTCTCTACCAAAGCGGCGCCAATCCCAGACTTCTGATACTCGGGATGAACCATCACGTCGTAGATTGTTGCATAAAGAACATGATCGGAGACCGCTCGAGCAAATCCGACGAGCCGATCAAAGTGGTATGCAGATACAGCAAATGAACTATGA
>JABSPW010000169.1 GCA_013214285.1 Halioglobus sp.
GGCCCACGTCGCTATAAGGCATCCGGATGGACGCGGTCATTTGCCGCAGTGCAGTTCAACTGCACCTGATACGGGCCTGCTCTGCCGCTGCAACACCCATGACCCATGCGCCACAATGGGGATGCCCCGGATTGCCCCATTGCGGGATTATTACCCGGCACACTACCTCCTGTCCTGGGCCAGCATCGGCGCGCTACTGGCAGGCGCGCTCATCCGGCGGCAAAGCCAGCAACGACGCTAACAGCACAGGCTGATCGGTCATGATGCCATCGACTCCAAGGGACAACATCTGCAACATGTCCTCACAGCGATTGATTGTCCAGACCTGAATCGGCATGTTGACCGCGTGCGCGGCTTCAACCAACTCAGGCGTTACAATCGGTATCGGTTCATCGCCAGGAATTTGATCGCCGATCTGGCTTGCATCCGGAGGTATCTGCGCGGCGATATATTGCGGCAGTTCTGGGAATATGCCCGTACTCAAAAACAGGGTGAAGGCGGCCAGCCCCTCGCCCAGGGGCAGAGAAATGGGTATACATGGTGCGACTTCTCTGAAGCGGGCATTTACACCATCATCGAACGAAGCCACAATCACGTCATCCAGTCGACCATAGCGCAATAACAGATCGGCCATTTGTTGTTCGTAGTTGCCCTCGCCGTCATCCTCCTTCAGCTCCACGTTAATACGTTTTTGCGGGAAGCGCGCCAGTGCTTCTTCGAGGGTCGGAATAGTGAAATCGTTGGGCGTATAACCCGGCGGCGGCGCTTTCTCCCCCGTTGCTATACCGCGAAACGTATACGCGGCCTCTGGCAGCCCGCGCTGTGTTCCCGCGCCGGGGACATACCAATAGGCCGCATCCAATACCTTCAATTCGGCTAGGGTGAGATCCACTACACGCCCCTCACCATTGGTAGTTCGGCCCACTCCGGCCGCGTCATGCAAAATAACGAGATGGTGGTCTCTGGTTTGAAATACATCCATCTCCAACACATCTACCCCGACCCTGGCTGCCTCTGCGTAAGCGTAGAGCGTATTCTCCGGGAAGTCCGTAACCCCCCCACGGTGGGCGAAGTTGATCGGATCGCCACCGTTGACCAACCAGGGGTTAGGGCGCGTTGAAAACAGCGTGTCACACACCGTATCATCGTTCGCAATGGTACCAGTGGCCTCTTGTGCTATCGCGCTATCGCTATCGAGCACACGCAGCGTAAAGGTTTCCGCAGGTTCTTCTGTGGCATCACCCATCAGTGCAACCTCGACATAAGCCCCGCTGACTCCAGCTGGAATTGATACCACCCCCGATGCGTTGAGGAAGTCCACGCCTTCTGTGGCACTTTTCCCCACAGTCGCATAACGAAGGAGAACCTCCTGCTGCTGCGGTTCAGCCAGTGTGATCTGAAAACGTAATAGGTTCATCTCCCCGGGTGCCCCTTCGGGAGCGGCAGCAGACGCCACGAATACGGCAACGGACGAGCCGACCGTATCACTGGAGGAATCGGAGCAAGCCTGCAGCAACACCATGAATAGGATTGCGCAGGCCACGCCTTGGCAGGTGCTGCGCGCTGAGTTCACCGTGGGCATAATGTGGCAACTCTAGATCATCTGCTACGGGGCCCCAGTATAACAACAACAGTCTCTAGCAGGGCGTCGCTACGATTAGCTGCGCCGGCCGTTCCTGATAGCAACCGTCACCGCAGCAGAGATGATGCGGTGCGTCTCGTTTAGCTGCTCCTCAAAGTCGCGCGGCATGTCTTTTGTCCACATCCTCAACAACTGATTACGCCGCTCTATGGCTGCAATGACTCTCGGCAGCGCCTTGTCATCAATGACGAGATCCATGTTCCTGCCCCCGCGCCAGAATTCGAAGCCATTATTTCGAGGCTGCGCCGACAGACCTATGTCCCGATACGCCAATCTGCTGACCGACTGCGCCAGCCCAGCGTTGCGCCACACGGGCGAAAAAGCGAGAGCAAACAGCCCAGCCTGTGATATACAGATTTGATCAGTTTTGAGGGATTTCGCGCAATACATGACCACTAAGCAATAAAAACATTACGCGCGTCGTCGACTGATTTGGCGGCGAAGGAGAGCTTCGAACACACCTTTGTATTGACACCTACACGGCAACACGTTGTAAAAACAGATTTTTCCATCCGCCACACCGCCTCACAATGGACCCACTGTGGGGCAATGAATTCAACTCTGCAGTAACGCAAGCGATCAACAGCATCACAAGCACGTATACTGCGGGCACACCCCACCATGCCAGGTAGTCACTAGGTCAACAACCAGCGCTGTCTAACGCCCTGCCAAAGGGCGCGCTTTATGCGTGTCTTTGGCTCGAGGCAGCAGGTTAGTGTGTGTTGCATAGATATAGCATCCAAAGTTCCTTATTTACCTTACACCCATTTTTGATGCGACCGATTTCTTTGGAGCCAAACCGTGTATATCGGTTGATGGCGGGGTTGGTAGCAATTACATCGAGGTCAATGGACCGTACGTCATTTTTCTTTGCCCATGCCATTGCGAATGTGAGTGATTGGGACCCGTTACCGTTTCCACGCTATTCCTTTTGAATTGAAATTCCAATAGCTATACGATGGTTTCCTTGATAGTGAACGCTGCCTTGTATACTGAGCATTCCAATTACGTTTTCACCATCAAATGCTAGGAGGAGCTCGCCTGAACCATCAATGAGGCCACCAACAAAATTTTCTTCTTGTCCCCGAGTGGGAGTAGCATTGTCGCTAATGTAGGGAATGTTTTCTTCAAGCAATGGCGTGTAATAAGAATGGACACCTGAGGAGTCGGCTTGTTTTGCTCTGCGTATCTCTATCTCCATGTATCGAAGGCCGACACTCTAACGCTTCAATCGGTGCAGCCGTAAAGCCGTCCCGGCTCGAAGTGCCCTTGCAGCCTTGACTTGGCAAGCGCACCGATCAAAAGAAACTTTTCCATTATTTGTAGAAAGTTTTGCGTCGTCTACGCCACTCAACTATGGATAGCACGACTAGCACAGCAACCGAAATCACTGCTATATTTTTGGCAATCCTATCTAAGCCCCAGTTGAATGCTATTGCCAAAATTCCGCAAGCAACTGCGAAGCATGCAAGTAAAATCGACATATGGCAAAACTGCAGTCATCAACCCGCCTTGTCAGAACTCTGTTTCAGGGCCGCATAACCGCAAAAAGAGGCATGAATTAGACTCTTTCTATCCGATGGCTTCACAGAGGGAGCAATTTTTGAGACACCTATTGTGCGACCATTGCGGCTATCGACACCTCGGGCTATTGACAAATAATAGCTGACACCCGCGAGTACTCTAGCGAGAATATCTCGCGGTTGGAGGTGGTGCTGCGTGAGATGGTATGCAAGGATGAATTCCGTATTTCTTCCAAAGTCATCATCAATACAGGCGCAAATGAAAGACCCTAGACGACGATCATCGAAACCCCTAGGGAAAAGGTGGGGGACTTCGACTTGGCGCTACAGGCCCAGTAAGACGAGTTGGCTAACGCCAGTTTTCGACGCAGAGCGCGGCCAAATAACACGGCGAGTGGAGCCTACAGATTGAGGTAATCTCTGCATCAAAAAACTGCTCCAATTCAGGGTCGCTTTGATCGCGACTTACTCAGTATTGGGCGTACTCACTAATTGGGATGGTATACGGCAAGGAGCTCTGTATTTTTTGTTTAACCGAACAGCCCAAAGCCCCACCGCTTTCTGTCGCCAACATGTCTAGTGCCGATTTCGGCTAGGCTGATCGTGCACTGCATATGCGGAACGCATGGAACAGTATGCGGCACATCTGTATGGATACAGATTTGAGAGGGACACAGCAGAAACGCTCACAACTGGGCTGCTGGATAGGCAATAGACGAATTATCATCAAGACATGGAAGTGGCGGACCGGACGGGACTCGAACCCGCGACCTCCGGCGTGACAGGCCGGCATTCTAACCAACTGAACTACCGGTCCACACGGTAGGCTATCCCCGAATAACGTGGTGGGTGGTGACGGGATCGAACCGCCGACCCTCTGCTTGTAAGGCAGATGCTCTCCCAGCTGAGCTAACCACCCCCAAAACCGAGAACGCGCATTATAGAGATTCTGCTTGCCCGGTCAATCCCCGCAAAGAAAATTGGCCCAATTACAGCAATTAAAAGCCTTTGATTTTAGTAGTAAAATCCTGACCCGGTGAGGTCTAGCGGTTAGCTATTCCTTCTCCGGCAATAACCGGTAAGCCATGCAACAAAGGTCAACTGCTATGGATATCTACAAGGAATTTCGCTTCGAGGCCGCTCATCGCCTGCCCAATGTCCCAGAGGGACACAAGTGCGCACGCCTGCACGGTCATTCGTTTCAGGTGCGACTGACGGTCAGCGGTGATGCGCCGGCACCGTCCGGCTGGGTCATGGACTTCGCCGAGCTGAAAAGCGCCTTTAAGCCGCTGCACGACGACTTGGACCATCGCTATCTGAATGAGCTTCCCGGCCTGGAAAACCCCACCAGCGAAAATATCGCCCGGTGGATCTGGAACAGACTGCAGCCGGCACTGCCCGGCCTGAGCCAGGTCGAAATCCGCGAGACCTGCACCAGTGGCTGCATCTATCGCGGGGAGTAACCCGTCCGCCCTCAGCCTGTAACGTACCGGTAACACGTGCAAAAAAGCTTGACGATTTATAAAAAGCTACGCAACAAGTGCTAACGACCTCTGTACACGAAGTGTTACCTTGCGGGCGAGCAGGATTTGTTTCCCCACCCGACTATAAGTTACCCTCGGTATCATCGCATAGAATGTTATGCACACGATCTTGCGCTTATAAAAATTTCACACAGTTAGCTTTTCTATTACATTTAAAGACTCAAGAAAGTATTTTAATATTATGTTTTTAATACTATTTTTTCTTTTGTCTACTTTTTAACCAAAATGTCACAATGTCGGCATCAACCGCACTTAGCGCACCGCTGAACAATTTACTCACCGACTTATCCACAGAATCTGTGGAAAAATCGTGCCTTTGCAGAGTGTTACGTTATCTCTCGAATACTCGGATCTACTTGGGTCCATTGACGCTCCAGAAGAGTGCGCATCCGATGTGTAATCTCTGCCGTCGAGGTCGCCCACAGGACTCAAGGCCGGTTCTCAGGTCGCTCCGACAGCACAACACTCTGCAACTGCCGGCCCAGCATAATAACCGCGCCCTGACGTCGCTCCACGCCGTCATAGCTGAAGTCAAAACGATACTGACGCCAGATACGCCAGCGGCCAGCGGCATCCCGGCTCAGTGACAGACGCCGCATCTGCACAGACTGATCCAGCAATTGGAAATCGTCGCGTCGACTGGCCACGCTGACTGCCTGCGTTGCCAACTCGCGCACGCGCAATGCCGACAGAAAATAAAGACACACCAGTCCGCCACTCGCCACCAGGCCAAGATCCACCAGTGTGACGCTCACGTGAGCTGCCCAGAACGGAGAAAGCGTGTCACGATTCGATTAAAAATCTGCGGCTGCTCGGCGTGCAACCAGTGTCCGCAGCCGGGCATGACCTTCATTACCGCAGCCGGGAACAGTTCAGTAATCACCGCGCCTTGAGATGCCTGGATATAGGCAGAGTCAGCGCCTTTGATAAACAATACCGGCCCGGTGAAGGGCCGGCCCTTCACCGGTGCTTCGGATAAAGCCGTGTAAGCGCACTCGATGCCATCGCGGTCGAAGCGCCAGACATAGAAGCCCGCCGCATTACGTCGCAAGCTAGCCAACAAAAACGCAATGACGCGTTCGTCCTGCACATGCC
>JABSPW010000170.1 GCA_013214285.1 Halioglobus sp.
AGCGTATGGCCATGGTTTTGTCCAAGCATGGGAACCCGGATATCTACCTGATGGATCTGGCTACGCGTCAGATCAGGCGGCTTACTCGCCATTACGCTATTGATACAGAGCCCACCTGGATGCCGGATGGACAGTCCCTGTTGTTCACGTCAGATCGCGGGGGTAAACCGCAGATTTATAGCTATGACTTGCGCAACGGTGCAACCGATCGAATCACCTTCGACGGCGAATACAATGCGCGGCCGAGGGTGTCCGAGGATGGGGCTAGCGTGGTGATGGTGACCCGACGTGACGGCGAATTCCACATTGCCGTGTTTGACTTCGAAAGCAAGCGTACTTACGTGCTTACCGATACGGCGCTGGACGAAAGTCCCAGTATCGCCCCAAATGGCTCTATGGTATTGTACGCGACGAAGGAAGCGGGACGAGGCATTCTGGCTGCAGTAGCGGTGAACGGAGCGTCCAAATTCAGGTTGCCGGCGCGTGAGGGGGATGTGCGAGAGCCGGCTTGGTCACCTTATATGGACCGCTGATAGATTGCTGATCATAGCATCCCACCACACTGAACGTCACCGAGTAGCCTGTACTGACACTCGTACAATAGCAACGAAGGGGCCTGGGAAGATGAAATATCTATCTCAAATAAAAAAGTCGATTGCGCTGTCGTTTTGCGCAGCGCTATTGGCTGCATGTGCGTCAACCAAGGATAAAGAAGCGGAAGACGCCGCAGCAGCGGCAGCGGCAGCGGCAGCCGCATCAGCGGCGGCGCAGAAGCAACAGGACGCTGCCGAATTGGCGGAAACACAGCGGCTACAGGAGGCGGCTGACGCCTACGGCAATGTTTTCTATTTCGAATACGACAGTTCTACCCTAACAGCGCAGGCGCTGGATGCGCTGAATGCGCATATTGCGGCGTTGAATCGCAACACCGCATCGGTTCGTTTGGAGGGGCACACGGATGAGCGCGGTACGCGAGAGTATAATTTGGCGCTAGGAGAACGGCGCGCAAACGCCGTGCGTGATTATATGGTGGCGAGCGGCATTTCTGGCCTGCGTATTGAAACCGTTAGTTATGGCGAAGAACGACCGGTCGCCTACGGCACGGGAGAGGCTAACTGGGCGCAGAATCGCCGTGTAGCGTTGATCGTGCAATAACGATGCGCTCAATTGCTAATCAGTGGCTCACTGCATGCGGGCTGGTCATGGTGGCTGGCCCGTTATCATTTTCAGCACTGGCCCAATACGTGGACCTGGAAGCGGAGCGCGCTGCAGCGGCGGCCGCTGGGCGCGGCCCCGCGCAGAGTGTCACGACTGCAGCCGATCCTTACGGCGCACAACCCGCCCAGGCTTATCCTGCTACCAGCTTCGGCGCGAATAACGCCCCGTCTGCGAGTACGGTCACACCCTCGGCATCGTCCGGCGTTGGTTTAGCACCGACCACCAGCCCACGCTCGACCCAGGCCGGGTCTGAGTTGGGCAATATGTATTTGCAGTTGCAGCAGCTTCAGCAGGAGGTTATGCGACTGAACGGTCGGGTGGAGGAGCTTACGCATGAGCTAAACACCTTGCGTGATCAGAGCCTCCAGCGCTATATGGATCTCGATAAACGGCTGGGCAGTGGCCAGATCGTAGTGGGCCCTTCTGCAGCTGCCCAGGGTGGCGCAACGGACACCGCAACGACACCCTCTGCGGCGGCGCCGATGAATGCGGACCAGGGCGTTGCCCCGCCCGGTGAGGAAGCAGCCTACCGGGCGTCCTATGCGCTGGTGCAAGGCCGCAGATTCGAGCAAGCCATCACCGCTTTCAAGCAGTTTCTGCAAAATTATCCGGATGGCGAATACGCGCCGAATGCACATTATTGGCTAGGTGAACTGTACCTCGTGCTGGAGCCACCAGAGCTGGAGTCCGCGCGACAATCCTTTGCCCTGCTCTTGAGCCAGTACCCTCAAAACAGTAAGGCGCCTGATGCCCTGTATAAACTGGGCAAGGTACAATTCCTAAAGGGCAACCGAGAGAAGGCCAGAGAGTACCTGGACCTTGTGATTACCCGGTATCAGGGCTCCAATGATGCTGTCGTGAAGCTGGCCCAGGACTTCATTGATCAGAATTACTGATCTGTGAGGCCTCGCGGCGATAATGATGATGTCCCCGCCGCCGATGCGCGCGACGGTTTGCGCATCACGGAAATCTTTTATTCCCTGCAGGGTGAGTCGCGTACGGTGGGCGTTCCCACGTTGTTTGTGCGTCTGACCGGTTGTCCCTTGCGCTGTGTCTACTGCGATACCGCGTACGCTTTCAGCGGTGGTGAAATAATGTCAATCGACCGCATTGCAGCGTGCGTAGCCGGGTATGCGCCGCACTATGTGACGGTCACGGGGGGCGAGCCCCTTGCACAGCCCAATTGCTTGCCCTTGCTCACACGCTTGTGTGACGCGGGCTACGAGGTATCGTTGGAGACGGGTGGTGCTATCAGCCTTGTCGGCGTTGACGCCAGAGTGGTGACGGTGCTGGACCTAAAAACGCCGGGATCGGGTGAAATGCAGCGCAACGACTATGCCAATCTTGCGCGCCTGCGCGCGCACGACCAGGTCAAGTTTGTGATCTGTGACCGGGAGGATTACGAGTGGGCCCGTTTCAAGCTGGACGAATACGGTTTGGCTGAACGTGTTGCCGACGTACTGTTTTCGCCCAGCTTCGAAGAGATTGAGGCTCGACTGTTGGCCGAATGGATACTGCAAGATAGGCTGCCGGTGCGTATGCAGGTGCAGTTACACAAACTGTTGTGGCATGACGAACCTGGACATTGACGCGAATGAGTGAACAGAAACGCGCGGTCATCCTGGTGTCGGGTGGGCTCGATTCCACAACGGTGCTGGCGCTCGCTCGAGCACAGGGATTTGCCTGTTACAGCTTGAGCTATGACTACGGCCAGCGCCATCGCGCCGAGTTGCATGCGGCTGAGAAGGTGTCGGCGGCGTTGCAGGATGTGGAGCACAAGGTCGTCGATCTCAATCTCGACAGTATCGGCGGCTCTGCCCTGACAGATCTTTCGATCCCGGTGCCCGAGGAAGAAACCTCGGGTATACCCGTCACCTATGTGCCGGCGCGCAATACCGTGTTCCTCGCAATCGCGCTGGGCTGGGCGGAGGTCCTGGGTGCCCGCGATATTTTTATCGGGGTGAATGCTGTGGACTACTCGGGTTATCCGGACTGCCGGCCCGCATTTATCGCCGCATTCGAGGCCCTTGCCAATGTGGCAACCAAGGCCGGTGTTGAGGGGCATAAAATCACCATTCATACGCCGCTGATGAGTCTGGGCAAGGGTGACATCATTCAGATGGGGCTGGCATTGGGGGTGGATTATGCGCACACGGTATCCTGCTATCAGGCGACCGAGGAAGGGCTTGCTTGCGGCCGGTGTGACAGTTGTCGCCTGCGCCGGCAGGGATTTGCCGATGCGGGGGTGGCAGACCCCACGCGATACGCGCAATCCCCTGCAGGACACTGATTGTCTTGAACAATGTCCTTGAGTTTTGCGGCTTTTTCCGTATATTACCCCCTCCTCTCGGGGCCGTTAGCTCAGTTGGTAGAGCAGTTGGCTTTTAACCAATTGGTCGCTGGTTCGAATCCAGCACGGCCCACCATAATTAAAGCGGATGGCAGCGCTGAAGGTGCAACTCATGCAGCTGTTACAGCACTACAAGATTGTGGGTTGTCCGGAATCCTCGAGACAGGTTGGGGGGGTTGCCAGGATGTGATAAAGGAGAATGTCTTCTGCGCTCATTTAGTATCGTAGCGCATCATCGGTTGTTTCCACTATGCAATGTCGTTGTACACCACGGGGCGCTGGAACGACTGGTACTGCCGCTACTTCCGACACAAGCTCCTTAATAGTGCCGCATTCGCCGGACAATATTTTTCCAGACACGTATTAGGGGTGAATCGCTGGCGCCGTTCTCGTCCATCTTGCGAAAAACAGAACTGATAAGCTTACCGTTAGCGTCGCGAGATCCATGGGAGTGAAAATACGACGTATGAATGTTGAAGCTTGAAGGAACGTTCCTCACGGTGCTGCCATCGGGAGGATTAAGATGCCAGTCCCGGCTTGGGCTCAGGCGTTTCCTGTCGACGCCTGCCGCCCAGACATTCGCCAAGCTCCCGGAGACAGAAGATTGTGTGCCGATTCAGGTCAGTATGCTGACACCTTCTCGCCATAACTGTTTGGACCAAAACGATTGGTGGCAGTACCCTGTTAGTAAAATCGCCAGTGGTTCAGGGGTTTACCCCTAAAATTCGATATATCATCAAGACTGAGTTATGCCCAAGTATAGGAAAATAAACGGGCTACGGTGAATAGCGTCTCTGTCGGCGTAAGCTTCCCCATCTGGTAGCCAGGACATAACTAGAGCCTTGTGGCATTTCATATCCAGGAGGTACACGTTAAGAAGACCAAATACTCCGAGAGTCAGTTCGGGGTGATTCTTGAGGAGGCTGATGCCGGGATGTTGGTCAAAGACATCTGTCGCAAGTACGGCATCTTTCTCGCCAAATCTGAGTGCCCGACCTGATAATTTTTTTCGGCGAGCACACAAAAAGCGTCGGGCGCTACAGTGAAGGCAGCGTGGGAGTAATTCAGGCCTCCCACAGCACTCGAGTCGACGGACAAGCTGACTCGCGGGCTACCTGCTGAGAGGTAAGCACCACCACGCCAAGCGTAAGAGTATTGCAGCCAGGTATATCGCAAAAGAAACGCAAGGAATGATCAAGGTTCGATGCTGCAAAGTAAAGGGGGTTAATGTCAGCGGTCATAATCAAGTATTATCACGCTTACCGTTGGAGCGGCGAAACCGCACAGTGGTTTTCGCGCCTGGCGCCGTCAGGTCGCACCGCCAGGCCTTGTTAAGTGTATACGGCTAGGTTTTCGCCAGCTGCGCTGCGAATAGTCAAAAACGTTGTTATGCTTTTCGTTACTATTTACCACGGGTGTTCAACTCCCTGCCAGGTCCAAAAGCGACCCGATTGCGCTTTAGTTAAATTGTTGATTACATTGACCAACCCTGCGGCACTCTCCGCAACCGTGATGTCGGCTTCTGCACCGCCCATATCTGTTTTAACCCAGCCCGGATGCACAGGACACACGATTATGTTCTCAGGCTCGAGCTCTGTTGCCAAAACCTGCATTACCTTGTTAACGGCGGCTTTTGAGCTCCGGTAAGCGTAAGCGCCTTTGTTTTTGCGATTCAGAGAGCCCATTTGGCTTGAGATTGTAATGATCCGAGGATTGCTAGACATTTTTAAATTGTTCAGTAAAGAAGTGGCTAAATGAAACGGTGCCATAGCGTTGACTGCAAACGTGTACGACCAGGACTCATAATTCATCTGGTTTAAACTTTGCTGCTTTGGCCCCATGACGCCCGCATTATTTATCAAAACGTCAATACTTTTCCCAGAAAGGGTTTCAGCAACGTTGTGTACCGCAGCATTATCTGTAACGTCGAGTTCATAGAGTGATAGATTGCCTCGTTCTTGAAGTGACCGCAGCTCTGTTGCATCATCCAGTGCTCTGCAGGTTGCAATAACATCTTTCCCTTCTTGTAAAAATCGTCTGGCCAATGCTAATCCTATGCCGCGATTAGCCCCTGTGATTACAATGGTTTCCATGTGCCAACCTCAAATTTAATTTCTACTAAAGTGTAACGCTACAATCTGCGGCCTGCTGCGTCTCACAGCGTTGACTTGCGAAGGCGGGGCTGGCGAATACTGATAGAGTTAGGACAAAAGCATTTCATA
>JABSPW010000171.1 GCA_013214285.1 Halioglobus sp.
TCTACCCGTGGCGATGATTCCCAATTGCGCGGCGACCCGCCACGCGCACTTCGTATTGGACGGCAGTGGGCCTGCGCTGCAGACCCCCCCCAATATTGATGATTGGCCTGCCATTGCCTGGGAGGTAGGGGACGGCGTGCGGCGTGTGAACCTGGACACGGTAACGCGAGAGCAGGCCGCCGAGTGGCAGCCCGGTGATACCTTGTTACTGTCGGGCAAGATGCTTACCGGGCGGGACGCTGCCCACAAGAAAATGAAGGAACTGATCGAGAGGGGCGAGGGACTGCCGGCGGAGGTCGATCTCAAGGGCCGCTTTATTTACTATGTCGGCCCGGTGGATCCAGTGCGCGATGAAGTAATGGGCCCGGCAGGCCCGACCACCGCGACACGCATGGACAAATTCACTGACTTCATTCTCCAGCATACTGGCTTGCTGGGAATGATAGGTAAGGCCGAACGGGGTCCGGTTGGTGTAGAGGCGATCAAAAAACACCGTGCGGTGTATCTGATGGCGGTCGGCGGTGCGGCCTATCTGGTCTCCAAGGCCATTACCGCTGCTCGCGTGGTGGCGTTTCCCGAGTTGGGCATGGAGGCGATCTACGAATTCGAAGTGAAAGACATGCCGGTCAGTGTGGCGGTGGACGCCAGCGGCACCTCGGTGCACGAGATAGGACCGCAGATCTGGCGACGTAAGATAGAAGCTGAGGCCGTTGAAGTCGCCTGAGCCGTGTCCGACTTTACCTTCTACTGGCACGATTATGAAACGTTCGGTGCCGATCCAACCCGGGATCGGCCGGCCCAGTTTGCCGGTGTTCGTACCGATTTGCAGCTGAATGTGATCGCTGATCCACTAACAATTTATTGTCGGCCAGCCAACGACTTTATTCCTCATCCGCGGGCCTGTCTAATCACTGGTATCACGCCCCAGATAGCGCTTACCAAAGGCTTGCCCGAATGTGATTTTATCGGTCTGATTCATGCGGAGTTGGCTGCCTCCGGAACCTGTGGTGTGGGCTATAACTCAATCCGCTTCGATGATGAAGTCACTCGTCATACTTTGTATCGTAATTTCTATGACCCCTATGCTCGCGAGTGGCAGAGCGGTAACACCCGCTGGGACATCATTGACATGGTGCGGACGGCTTATGCGCTGCGGCCGGACGGTATCGAATGGCCCCTGCGTGAAGATGGCCTGCCAAGCTTTCGCCTAGAAGATCTCACCAGTGCCAACGGTGTCGGCCATGCCAGTGCGCACGATGCGCTCTCCGACGTCTATGCGACTATTGCTGTGGCGAAGCTGATTAGAGAGCACCAGCCCCGCCTGTTCGACTATGTGTTAAATCACAGAGACAAGCGCTCTGCACTGGCGCAATTGGATGTCCTCGGGATGAAACCGGTGTTGCATGTATCTGCGATGTTCGGTGCGCGTCGGCATAATATCGCGTTGGTTGTGCCTCTCACTGTCCATCCGGAAAACAAAAATGAAATCATCTGTTTCGATCTTCTCGCCGACCCTCAGGTGCTGCTGGAACTTTCAGTCGAAGAGTTGCAGGAGCGACTATATACCCGTTCGGCAGACCTGCCAGTCGATTGTGAGCGACCCGGGCTGAAGTCAGTACATATCAACAAGTGTCCGATATTACTTACGCCCAAAATGGCGGATTCCCGAACTGCCGAAAGGCTTGGCATCGACAGTGATCGCTGCCGTCAGCATCTCGCCACACTGCGAGACTATAGGGACAGAGATGCACAAGCGTTTGCCACCAAGATTCAGGCCGTCGTGCGACGACAGTATGCACCGCATAGCGACCCTGATCTGATGCTCTACAGTGGTGGGTTTTTCGGCGACCGGGACAAAAAGACAATGGAGGAGGTGCGTTCACAGTCGCCAGAGGGTCTTGCGGCAAGCACGTTTGTATTTGAGGATGAGCGACTATACGAAATGTTGTTCCGCTATCGTGCACGTAATTTTCCGGATACGCTGAATGCAGAGGAACGTGACGAATGGGAAGAGTTTCGCTATCAGCGGATTACCCAAGAGAATGGCGCGGCTCACTACGGTATGGCGATATTTCAGTCCGAAATTGAGCATATGCTCAAGCATGAGGCTTTGTCCGATGAGCAACGGACTATTCTTGAGCAATTACAGGAGTACGCCGATTCGCTTTTGGCCTGAGTGTTTCGCGCCCCGGCGTGGCGGACACGATATTGGTATTACGCACATGGGCAGGACCCCAACGCCGCACTTATAATAGTTCATGCACGGGCCTTGCCCAGTGTAGACCCAGCTCAGGAGAAAGTAGCGTGCAGTTTGCCGGCAGTCATATTCTCTCTGTTCAGCAATTCGAGCGAGACGATGTTGAGACAATTTTTTCCGTCGCTGACCGCATGGCGCCCTACGCCCACCGTCGGCGTGTAACGGACGTCTTGAATGGCGCCATTCTCGGCTCGATGTTTTTTGAACCTAGCACACGAACGCGGGTAAGCTTCGGCAGCGCGTTCAATTTGTTGGGCGGTGAGGTACGTGAGACGACTGGGTTTGAACACTCGGCGATTGCCAAGGGGGAGTCCCTTTACGATACCGCGCGTGTGTTAAGTGGGTACTCGGACGTGATTGCGATGCGTCATCCGGCCGCGGGCTCAGTAGCAGAGTTTGCTGCAGCCAGCCGGGTGCCTGTAATTAACGGTGGCGACGGTAGTAACGAGCACCCAAGCCAGGCCCTTTTGGACCTTTATACCATCCGCAGTGAAGTCACCTCACGAGGCCGCTCGTTGGAACAATTGCGTATCGCTATGGTGGGTGATCTTCGCTATGGGCGCACCGTGCACTCCCTGTGCCGGCTTCTCGGTAAGTTTGAGGGGGTGCAGATCGTCTTGGTCTCGCCAAAGGCGTTGAGGATGCCGGTAGATATTGTCGACGACTTGCGCACTACCGGTCACGTTGTACTGGAGTCGGATCAGCTGGAAGACAGCATTGCTCATGTTGATATTGTCTACTCTACTCGGATTCAGGAAGAGCGTTTTGATAGTCAGGAAGAAGCGGACCTTTATCGAGGTCGGTTCCGGCTGAACCAGAGTATCTATACAGAGCACTGTGAGCCTAACACCGTCATCATGCACCCTCTGCCACGCGACTCGCGCGCGAACGCACGAGAGCTTGACGATGACCTGAATGACAACCCTAATTTGGCAATTTTCCGACAAACCGATAACGGGTTGTTGCTACGTATGGCATTGTTCGCCCTGATTCTTGATGTTGTCGACCAGGTGGACAGGTGTGCTCGGGATGTCGACTGGTATACCGGTAGCCGGTTTTAATGGGATTTCAGCTGACATTTGGAACGCAGGATGTTCGAGTGCTCAAGGACGAGAAGGTCTACTCAGGGTATTTTTCGATGCGCCGATTGACTTTGCAGCATCAGCGATTTGCCGGTGGCTGGAGTGAACCAATAGTGCGAGAGGTGTTCGATCGGGGCGATGCGGTGGCTGTTTTGCCCTATGCGCCTGAGTCGGATACTTTGGTGATGGTGGAGCAATTTCGCCCTGGCGCCATGCGTGGTGAAGATAGCCCGTGGATGTTGGAATTGATTGCCGGAGTGGTTGAGACCGGAGAAGTTGATGAGGAAGTAGTGCACCGTGAGGCAATGGAGGAAGCTGGCTGTGAAATTGTAGACCTGGTGCCAATCGCCACAGTATTTCCCAGCGCAGGTGCTTGTACCGAACAGGTCCGATTGTATTGCGGGCGTGTGAGTCATGCCGCCGTCGGAGGCATCTTCGGTTTGGACGAAGAGGGGGAAGATATCCTGGTACATTCGTTGTCTCGGCGAGACACTCTGCAGCTGCTCAACGAGGATCGCATTCCCAACGGCCACACCCTCATAGCCTTGCAATGGTTGCAGATGCACGGTGACGCGCTACGCAAGCAGTGGTGCTGAGAACACTGCTGGTCTTGACATGAATGACAACGTCACCAACGAGACTGCCGCGGTTCGACCAGGCCTGATGCGCTCTAGTGCGTTGGTCGGCAGTATGACGCTGTTGTCGCGGACAGTGGGACTTTTTCGCGATATTGTCATCGCATCTTTCGTTGGTGCTAGTGCCAACGCAGACGCGTTTTTTGTCGCCTTCAAGATTCCCAATTTCCTGCGTCGTTTGTTTTCAGAGGGAGCATTCTCACAAGCCTTTATTCCCGTACTTGCAGATTACAAGCAGGCTGGCAGTCGGGCGGCGGTGAGAGGGTTAATAGATCGAGTGGCCGGCGTATTGGGTGGTACCCTGCTACTGCTGTCACTGGTCGCGATAATGGCAGCGCCGTTGATAACCGCGCTTTTTGCGCCGGGTTTTATTAGTCAGCCAGAGAAGTTTGGGCTGACAGCCGCAATGATTCGTATCACCTTTCCCTATTTGATGCTGATTTCTCTAACCGGTTTCTGCGGAGCAATCCTCAACAGTTATGGCCGTTTTGCTGTGCCTGCATTTACCCCGGTTTTTCTTAACCTGTCTCTGATTTTCGCTGCGCTGGTGGCCGCACATTGGTTTTCGGAACCTGTGTTTGCGCTCGCCTGGGGTGTGCTGCTGGCGGGTTGTATTCAACTGCTTTTTCAGTTGCCGTCGCTGTATCGTCTTGATCTGGTGCCCCGACGGCCCCAGTGGGACACGAGGCATGAGGGTGTCCGGCGCATATTAAAACTGATGATACCAGCTCTTTTTGGTGTTTCGGTCAGCCAGATCAACCTCCTATTGGACACCGTTTTGGCATCGTTTCTGCCGACAGGCAGCGTCTCCTGGTTGTATTACTCCGATCGTCTGGCGGAACTACCGTTGGGCATTTTCGGCATTGCTATTGCCACGGTGATCTTACCCAATCTGTCAGCGCACCAGGCGGCATCTCGAGAACAGTCCTTTAGCACCACGCTGGACTGGGCGATGCGTTGGGTGTTGTTGCTTGGTGTGCCCGCAGCCTTGGCCCTGATCGTATTGGCCGAGCCTATTCTGGTGACGCTCTTTCAATATGGTGCGCTTACGCCGAGTGATGTGGAAATGACGGCACTGAGCCTGCGGACATACAGCGCGGGTCTCGTCGGTTTCATGTTGGTGAAAGTACTCGCCCCCGGTTACTACGCGCGCCAGGATACCGCCACTCCGGTGCGCTATGGCATTGTCGCCATGGCCGCAAATATGGTGATGAATCTGCTGTTTACCTTGCCACTTATGTATTTCTGGGGCATCGGCCATGTGGGGCTGGCGCTCGCCACTAGCCTGTCTGCTTTGCTCAATGCGGGCTTGTTGCTGCGCGGTCTGGTGCAGGGCGGTTTTTATCAGGTTCGTCCGGGCTGGGGTTGGTATACGGTGCGTCTAGCTTTGGCGACCGCGGCCATGGTGGTTGCCGTGCAATGGCTGCTGCCTGCATTGCCCATCTGGCTCGACTGGCACTGGATTCAACGGGTGGTTCATATGCTATTGTTGTGCGTGACGGGAGCGGCGGTCTACTTTGCGGTACACGGGCTTTTGGGCACCCGGATTGCGGATTTGCGGGCGCCGGCGGTGTACTGATGCCCCGGTACCTGACCCCGCTGCCCATAGGCTAGACGTGTCAATTTCGCTATACTGCGCCGTTTGGTCGGGCATCCACACCCCATGGAACTGATTCGAGGCCTGCACAATCTGCGGCCCAGGCATCACGGTTGTGTCGTCACGATCGGGGCGTTTGATGGTGTGCATCTCGGCCACCAGGCGGTGATCCG
>JABSPW010000172.1 GCA_013214285.1 Halioglobus sp.
GGAAGTCAGCGATTAATGATTCGATTCGATATAGTGGAAACGCTGAAAGACATTTCGTCCTGTTTTATGAAGACCTGGTTCAGGAACCCAAGCTGTGGCTTGGCCACCTGTTGCGGTTTCTCGAACTGGATGCAGGGGAAGCCGTGTTGGAAGTGATGTTGGGTGGGGGAGAATCCATTGAAGGCCATATCATCAGCTTTGAAGACTGGAAAAAAGACGCGGAGCGGCCGTTCGGAGTATTACCTGTCGGTGGTGGGGATCGGCCCTTCACAGAGAGCGAGATGAATCTTCTGGAAAGGGAAATTGCGGGGGTCGATCTGTCTGCCTTGCGCACTTCGGCTGCGAATTGTGGCCATGTTTATTTTAAGTTGAGCTGAAAGTAATCGATACCGTACGTACAATCGGATCAAGAGGCTTCCAGTGTGCCTGAATCGATAAAGGAGCGGGCAGTCAGGGGTTCCGTCTGGGCAGCGGGCGGGGGTTACCTGTCCAGGCTGTTCTCGCTTTTCATTTTCGCCCTCCTTGCCAGGATTCTCTCCCCGGAAGAATTTGGTCTGATGGCTGTGGCGGGAGTCTTCGTCGCTTTAGGACAGACCATAACGAATCCGGGGCTCTCCCAGGCCATCGTCAATATTGAATCGATATCCGAATCGGTGACAGGAACCGCGTTTCGTACCAGTCTGGCGCTGGCAGTGGCCGTGGCGGCCGTCCTCTCCCTTGGCGCTTTCCTCCTGTTGCCGTATTACGGGGATACTGAGATCAGAAATCTGATTTTGGTGATGTCACCCATCCTGATTATTGGCGTATTCCCGATGGTGCCGCAGGCGCTGCTCGCCAGAGAGTTTCGCTTCAAGCAAATTACCGTAGCGATTGCCGCAGCAAATATTCTGGGAGGCATCGCAGCGCTTGTAGCGGCGGTTTCGGACCTTGGTGTCTGGGCTCTCGTGATACAGCAGTACGTTACGGCAGTATGCACGCTTGTTCTCATGATGAAGTTGTCGAAATGGCGACCCGCTGGTGGATTCTCTAAAAGCCACCTATCCAACCTGCTAGCACACGGCGGCCACTACTTCGGTATTGGCCTTGTCGGTTTCGCCAACAGGAGGCTTGATGACGCCCTGGTCGGCTTTGTTTTTGGTATCCCGGCGCTTGGTATCTATGTTATCGCTAAGCGTGTATTGAAGATGCTGACCGAACTGCTGATTCAACCGCTATCGGGAGTCTCATTGTCTGTCTTTGCTCGACTCGAAGGTGATAAGGAAGCAATTCGAAGCGCGTATAGCCGTATAGTTACAATGACAAGTGTTTTCTCAGTACCGATATTCATAGGCTTTATAGCCATATCACGCGACTTTATCCTATTGGCATTCAGTGACAAATGGGAGATGGCGATTGAAGTGTTGCAGCTGCTTTGCCTTGCGGGACTTTTTCGCGGGGTGACCTACTTTACTGTCCCATTATTAACGGCAATAAGACGGGGCAAGTTGGCGTTTGCGCTACATCTTTCGAATACCTTGGGTAACTTTATTGCCTATCTGATTTTTATTCCTTTTGGCCTTATTGGAATCGGTATGGGTTTTTCTTCTAGGGCGCTGGTGTTTTTTGTTGTCAGTCTGCTTGTGGTCAGGGCGGTTCTAGGCGTTTCGATGCCGCAACTGTTCCGACAGTTGGTGCCTGTAGTGCTGTCAGCGATGATTATGTCCGCCGTTCTGACTGTGACCGGGCCTTACGTGGACCCATTTGCTCCTGTTGTTTCAATATCTATAACGGTGCTGATCGGTTTTGTTGCTTATATCTCTCCTTTGTTTATTTTGAAGAGGCAGCTGGTGACTGAGCCGATAAAACTGTTGAGAGGGGCTTTCGGCGTTTGAGCTGAGGGACATTGGCTATTGATAGCCATAACGCTCCAGCAGTCCAGGGTGTTTCTGTTCCAGGTGCGCCAGGACGCGTGGGGTAAAGTGGCTTTCCCATTGGTTTGCCTTGTGATCGCGTATATGGGAAGTTCTTCCGGTCTGCTTCTTGGCCGAAAAACGACTTGCGAACAGGCGTCCTACAAGGCTTTCGAGCCTTGGAAGCTCATAGAAACTGAAAATATCTTTGAAAACCTCGATCTCATTGTCGAGTATGTCTTCATATCGAAACAGTTTGATTCTCGGGTCAGCCTCTGGCCACGCCATCATCGATTCGAAGTGGCGCTCTCGAAAATCGATTTCGGCAATGAGTCCTTGTTACTTGTCTGTATTTTTCAGATAGGAGGAATAAGAGGTCCTTTGCGGTAGGCTGTCGGGCACACATCCGTTCACAACTGCCCAATCCGCATCCGACGGACTGGCGATCCTGGACCACTCCTCGGCGCCGCGTTTGTGGTAAAAGTATCCTGACACTACAAGATCTCTCGGATCGCGAACGAATCGCGTTACTCGAGCGTCGTGGCCCAGCCTGCTGAGGTCCAGGGTGTGGTTGTTGATAGAGCTGACTTTGTAATTGGTTGATTCCTGGTAGAAATCGTCCAGCAGGCTATAAAAATGCCGATATCCTCGGTTCCATCTCAGGGTGGTATTGTAGGTGCCTGAAAACACACGTTGGAAGTAAACCGTCAGGCATTTATGATAAGAGCAATGTATAAGTTTCATTCTATTTTTTCTGTACCCAGTGAGCTCGACGGAACCACTTGTGGAATACAAAGCGCAGTAGTTCCACCAGCGACCGCAGCGGTTTCGGCGCTCTCTCCGTGAAGGCGAGTGACCGTTGCATAACGCGATAAGCCCTGTCGAAGTGTCCCTCAGATATCAACAGCAGCGTTTTGTAGCTTGTCATGCGACCGGGCACGGGGTCTGCCAATTTATCGTCAATTCGGTCCGAAAAAAATTTGATTTGGGTGAAGATTTCGAAGCATTCTTCCCGGCTAAGTAAACTCGGCATGAATGCCAGTTTATGCCACCACAGACTAAAAGTTTTTGCCATGTTGCGAGCTGCGGCAGGGTTGTTACTGCTTTGCAGGGCGGCATAGGCTTCGCAAACTCCGTTAACTAGTGACTCAAAATTGGAAAAACCCCAGCGTGAGGTAATTATGGAATCGGGAACGATATTTCGAATATAAATCGGGGTCAATAGAACGTCTATCCTCCGGCACGCCGGGAGAAGATGAGAGAGAAACACAGGGTCCTGGAAGTTCTTGAGTTTTTCGTTGAATCGTATTGAGCCTTTCTTGATTACGCTCGTTTTGAAAAGATAGGATTGATACTGGTAAAGGTGCTGAATTTCGCTGCATCCCTGAAATGTGGTATCAAGGTATTCAGTTTTCTGATTCAGGTGGTGGGGAGTGGAACTGTGAGAGTTATCTGTAACAAGCATGCAGCCCTTGATGGCGTCACAATTCAGCTCCTTCGCATGCAAATACAATATTTGCAGTGAATTTGGCGCTAGCCTGTCGTCTGCGTCCAAGAATAGCAAATATTCTCCGCTACATTTATCGATCCCCGTATTGCGCGCGAAGGGTGCGCCTGAGTTTCTCTCCAAAAAGAATGCCTTGATGCGACTGTCCTTGCTGGCCTCGCGCTTGATAATGTCGCTCGTTCTATCGTTGGAGCAATCATCGATACAAACAAGCTCAATATTCTGCATGCTCTGTGAGAGCACGCTTTTAATACAGGAAGAGATATACGACTCAGCGTTATAAGCTGGAACGATTACAGAGACCCCGATGGGGTCTGAGGTGGCTTGCTCTTTCAAGCTCTGAATTCCCCCACGCTGATATGACTGGTGCTTGTCATAGCATTGATGGCCCGTTCATTGAAATAGGTTTTTTAATAAGCGGGGGTGTTGAAGGAGTCGTCGCACTTTATCGTAGGTGCTGGGCTTTAGAAGTTTATAGGTTGGTTTGGGGCCAGCGAGAGTGACTGTTCTTTCTGTAGGGATAGCTGAAGTTTTCCCAACGGCTTTGACTGCAAGGCCAGTGAGACCGTTTGGCCTGGTGAAAGCCTGATATTTGCAGGATACAACCTGCAGGCCAGATTTCTCCATAAGTGTCCGTAGCGATTGCGTGGTAAAGAAGTTGATGTGTGTTACCGGGTCGATGGATGGTGGGGGGCGATTCCAGATTTCGGCTGGCACCTCAATGTAGACTATGCCATTGTCTTTGATGTGCGGTATTAGTTTTCGTAAGGTGTCCAGGGGATCGGCCAGGTGTTCGACTACATGACTGCAGACTAATGCATCGAATGGTGGATGGCTGGAAAGATCAGCTATTTGTGAGCCTGCGTATCCAATGCCTGGAAGAGTTTGATCCACCAGATCAAGTGTCCAGCATTTGTGGCCCATCTTCATCAGAGCACCCAAAAGCCGCCCATTGCCACCCCCATAATCCAGGATCGAGCAGCTGCTAGCGGGAAGGTTCGTGTGAAGTTGCTGGTACAGCTCACGAGCCCTTGGCTGATCACTCGCCTTGATCTGGGAAAATTCCTTACTGGCCTCTTCATGCTCGGCAATGTATGCGTACTTACGGTCGATATCTTCAGTTTCTGGCCTGGGGCGATAGCACAGAAACCCACATGATCGGCAGAGAATAGACTCTAGCTCTACATGAGAGCTTCCCTGAAACCAAAGATCAAAAAGCACTTGATGGCGGACCCTGCTATATAAGTCTGAAGGAGTTACCTCTATAGAGTAGCTCTTGGTAGCAAGGGAGTCCCAGAGTTTTTCTCCGCAAACTACGCAGTTTGGATCCATATCCATAGTAATCTGCCGGCGAATTATAGGCTACATGCCGGAATTACGTAATGAGCGTCTTGTGGCTTTTTGGGGCTAGCTAATCTCATATGTCGACATCCATTGGTTAAGTTTCTCCAGCTCGCTTTTCTGCTTCCAAAAATCTATGCTGATCTGCCTGCTTAATAGCTGAAATAAAAAGCTATCAACACGATCCTGATTGGGCTCCCAGGTGTCGAGTGATTCCAGTACTGCTATATCGTCATGGCACTCTAGCGATATATGGTGGTTCGTCGCGAATCCAATCCCCAAAGAAGCACATTTCTTACCGTAGAGAAGGGATTCGAGCATTACCGTCGAATTGCAGTTCACAACGGATTCGCAGGTCATGATAAGTTGTCGCAAGTCAGTGTTTGTATATGGCAGTAAAAGGTTTTTGTCGCGTACGGTATAGCTGGATTGCGAATCCCAGGGGTGAACTTTAAAGATAACTCGCTTATCAGGAAGTGTGCGCTCGATTGCGTCAATCATTTCCTGGTTAGTATTGAAGGGGCAGAGATCAAAAGCTGTATCCGACTCCAGTTGGAGTGGCACAAAAATGAACGGGGTTTCATAGCTGCCTTTGTGGCTGCTCTGACTGCTCCTGCGTTCGTTTACGGTGTCCCAGCGTACCTTGATAAAATTATTTTTCGTATAAAAGCGTTTGAACTCGTCCAATGACTCTTTTTGTGGCGTTGTCAGTTGGGGCAGAGAAACGTCTCTGATTGAGGAATGTCCATGGACGCCCTTGTCGTCAAAATAAAGGTTTCGGTTCTGGGGGAAAAATCCGACTTCGCAATACACCTTTTTTGTTTCGGGTATTCGTTCAGCCTGTTCCTTGATCGCAGGCCACATTCCGTTTGGGACAATTACCTTTCTGTACTGACTAAAGTCCTCCTCGGGTTTTAGCAGGTGAATCCTGATACCTGCCTTGGTCTGCATTCTGATGATAAAGGGCGTAATGACGGGG
>JABSPW010000173.1 GCA_013214285.1 Halioglobus sp.
AGTTGCGCCAGCTTTGTCCAAAGCCTTGTACCACTTACTGTTGGTGGACTGTTTGTCTATCTTGCCGGAGACGATGAGGAGAACGTCTTCTGCACTCGCGGTCGCGAGATAATCGCAGAGCGCGCGGCTACCCTCTTTGCCGGGTTTGCCGCTGGGCAGGCGCAGTTCAGTCAGCCTGCGTTCGGCGAACAGGGAGGGGCAGGCGGCGCTGTGCATGATCTCCCGCCAGTCGAAACCCTGCTGACTGGCATCAAGTATGTTTCGCTCGTCGAACCCCGACGCACGCACGTGCGCGCGAATCTGGTCACAGCATTCCTGCACTAACAGGGGTTCGTCGCCGCTGACAAGGTAGACTGGCAGTAATTGCTGCTCGAGGTGTCTGTGTAGTTTTTCGGCGTAAAGACGCATTAGGGCGATGCGGGACGTGCCTGTCCGTTTTGTTTCTGTAGGTGGGCAGCGAAGAAGCTTATGCGGCGCAGAATCTGGTCGGCGAGTTCGTGTCGCATTTCTTCCCGCAATAGGCGCTCTTCCCCCTCCTTACCAACCACGTTGCGCGGGTTGCTTTCCATTTGCTTGACGACTGCCAGCGTGGTCGATGGCATGATCTCTGCGTTGGTGACGGCATCGTTCACCGTGAAAGTGGAACGCATAGTCAGTTCAACTTCTGAGACGCGAGCCTCGGCGTTCAGGGAGAGATTGCGGCGTTCAAACTTTGCCGGCCCCAAGACCAGTGTAGCGTTGGCATCCTCGGGCGTTGACCACGTCACGCCGTTGGCTGCGAACCGCCCAACAACGGCTCGCGCGAATTCCCCGTTGGGGTTTTTGGTTGATAAGCTTAAGTGTTTCCAGTTATCTGGCAGGGTGGCACCGCCCGCCCCGCGTAAGTGGAACCCGCAGGCAGTGATCAATCCGAACATAACCAGAAGTGCAACAGCGGGTATACATGGGACAGGTCCGGGCCTTTTCACGTTATATACCGGCTACTTTTTCTTCTTACCGAAGAAGCTGATCAACTTGCCGGGAACGTGTTTGTACGCATAGTCACCCAAATCCATGACAAACCGTTGTACATTGTCCTCAGCCAGAGCGGCATCGCGGATTGCGTCCTCGTCGGCGCTTGCCGGCACCTGGATTTTCGCGCGCACCTTGCCCGAGACCTGTACAACAATTACGACGGTCTCGCGTTTTAGGGCAGCTGTATCCACCGCTGGCCAGGCTGCGTTAAGAATGTCGCCCTTGCCACCTAATGGCACCCATAGGGCATGACAGATATGCGGCACGATGGGACTGAGCATGAGTACTACGGCCTGAAGTGCCTCATCCATTATAGCGCGGTCTGTGTCAGCGCTGCCCAGGTTACCCAGACTGTTGCACAGTTCCATGACTGCAGATATCGCCGTATTGAACTTCTGCCGCTGACCGTAATCGTCATTCACCTTGGCAATGGTTTCGTGCAATTTGCGGCGCACCGCTTTTTGTCTTTCGTCAAGCGCTGTGACGTCCAGTGGTGGGGCTTTACCTGCTGAGACATGCCGATCTGCCAGTTTCCACAGGCGCTTAAGGAAGCGGTTAGCACCTTCGACCCCCGATTCTGACCATTCCAGCGATTGCTCTGGCGGTGCTGCAAACATGCTGAACAGGCGCACCGTGTCAGCACCATAGCGCTCAATCATGGATTGTGGGTCGACCGTATTGCCTTTCGACTTCGACATTTTCGCGCCATCTTTCAGCACCATGCCCTGGGTTAGCAGTCGGGTGAAGGGTTCATCGCATGTCACCAAACCTTCGTCGCGCATCAGTTTGTGGAAAAAACGCGCGTACAATAGATGTAAGATGGCATGCTCGATACCGCCGACGTATTGGTCGACGGGCAGCCAGTAGTTCGCTTGTTCACTGTCTAGCATGCCCTGCGCGTACTCTGGACAGGTAAATCGGGCGTAATACCAGGATGACTGCACAAACGTATCGAAGGTGTCTGTCTCGCGTTCGCAATACGTGCCATCTAATACGAACTTTCTCCATTCCGGGTCGGCCTTGATGGGTGAGGCAACGCCGTCCATTATCACATCCTCGGGTAGCAAGGATGGCAGGCGATCGGCGGGGATGGGTACGTCGCCGTCATTGGGGAGGTTGAGCATGGGGATCGGCGTGCCCCAGTAGCGTTGGCGGGATACACCCCAGTCGCGCAGACGGAACTGTGTGGTAACGCCGCCCATACCGGTGTCTGCCAGGCGTGCGGCAATAGCGTCAAAGGCGTCGCCGAAATTGCTGCCAGAGAACTCCGCTGATGCGGTAAGTATGCCGTAGTCGGTGTACGCAGCGGCGTTGACGTCGGCCGGCTGGCCATCGGGGTCGCAGATAACGGTCTTTATTGGCAGTTTGTATTTTTTTGCGAACGCCCAGTCCCGTTCATCATGGGCCGGCACTGCCATGACGGCGCCGGAGCCGTAGTCCATGAGCACATAGTTTGCGATCCAGATAGGTATCTCTGCACCGGTGAGAGGGTGCGTGGCCCGCAGGCCAGTATCTATACCCAATTTCTCAGCCTGGGCAATGTCCGCTTCGGCCACGGAATTGCGTTTGCATTGCTCAATGAAGGTCGCGAGCTCCGGGCTGCCTGCGGCCAGGGCCAAGCTGATGGGATGTTCAGCGGCCAGGCTCACATAAGTTACGCCATACAGGGTATCGGGTCGTGTCGTGTAGACCTCAATTCGGTCGAGACCAGCGATCGGCGCATCCAACCCAAACGCCAACGCCACACCCTGGCTCTTGCCAATCCAGTTGCGTTGCATTGTGCGCACGGCTTCGGGCCAGCCGTCGAGTTCGTCCAGACCTGTGAGGAGTTCCTCAGCATAGGCGGTGATGCGGATGAACCACTGGGGTATCTCGCGCCGTTCAATGAGTGCACCAGAGCGCCAGCCGCGGCCTTCGATGACCTGTTCATTGGCCAACACCGTGTGGTCTACCGGGTCCCAGTTGACTGTCGCCATTTTCTTGTACACCAGGCCCTTCTCGAACAGTCGTGTGAAGAACCACTGCTCCCAGCGGTAGTAGTCCGGGTGGCAGGTGGCCAATTCGCGATCCCAGTCATAGGCGAAGCCGAGCTGCCGCAGCTGAGCGCGCATATCCTCAATGTTGGCGGTGGTCCATTCGGCCGGTGGTACCTTGTGCTGAATAGCAGCATTTTCCGCCGGCAGGCCGAAGGCATCCCAGCCCATCGGCTGTAACACATTCTTGCCCTGCATGCGCTGATAGCGCGCGATGACATCGCCGATTGTATAATTGCGCACATGTCCCATGTGTAGCTTGCCGCTAGGGTAGGGAAACATAGCGAGGCAATAGAACTTCTCTCTCGTGTTGTCCTGATGCACGGCGAAGCTATTCTGTGCAAGCCAGTGTGCCTGGGCGGCTTCCTCCAGTGCTTGCGGGTTGTAATCCTGCTCCATCACGGCGACTGCGCTGTGTCCTGTACTGTCATTCGAAGGTCGCCCGGCTGACTGATTGGCAGGGGCTAAAACGAAGCCGGGATTCTATCAGTTATCATTTTATTCTGCGACGCAGGGTGCCGTGTCGACCGGTTTACTCCTCGTGGCGCCAGAATACGCGATACAGCAGCCACATAAGTACCAAGGCAATGGCGCAGGTAGCGAGAATGGGTGTATTTCCGAAACTGCTGAACGGTGTGCTGCCCAGCATCGCTTGCGCCTGACCGGTGAGCACGGTGGCCTGGAATTGGGGGGCGTGACTGACGATGCGACCCTGTTGGTCAATGATGGCAGAGATACCGTTATTTGTGCCGCGCAATACGTAGCGACCGTTTTCCCGCGCCCGCATCTGGGCGATTTGCAGGTGCTGCCATGGTCCAATGGAATCGCCAAACCAGGTGTCGTTGCTGACGGTAATGATCAGGTCGGTGTCGCGGGCACTGCTGCCGACCATGCCGCCGTAAACGATCTCGTAGCAAAGATACGGCGCGATGCGCCAGGAGCCGGCGCGCAGTGCCGACTGTCTATCGGGGCCGGCGCTGAACGCGGACATCGGCAGATCGAAAAAGTCGATCACCCCGCGCAGCTGATCTTCCAGTGGGACGTATTCGCCGAACGGCACCAGGCGGCGCTTGTGGTAGACCCCGTCCCCGACACCCAACACCGTCATGCTGTTGAAGTACTTGTCAGACCCGTCGGGCCGCCAGGGAATGCCGGTAACCAGCGCCGTCTGTGCTTTTTCTGCGCGCTGCTCGATGGGACTGAGAAAATCCTGCGCCCGCTGATAATAATTGGGCACAGCGGACTCGGGCCAGATCACCAGATCGAAACCCATAAGAGGGTTTGTCAGCTCCTCCAGCTGCTGCAATATGGGTGAGTAAAACGACCGGTCCCACTTGTACTCCTGGGGTACGTTGGGTTGCACGATGGCCACCTCGAGGGGGCTCTCGCTGGCCCGGGCAACCCATTGTGTGGACTTCAGGATGTCGCCCCCGCCCCATAAAGTGGCAAGGATGACAGCATACGTGATATAGGAAATGAATTTACCGCTGCGCCAGGCAAGAAACAGGCAGGTGCCCGAGACAGCACAGATAAAGGATAGCCCAAAGACGCCAGTGATCGGACCCCAACCCGAGATCGACGTGTCCACATGGGCGTAGCCCAGGTAGAGCCAGGGAAAACCGGTCAGAAGCCACCCGCGAAGCCACTCGATCAGCACCCACAGCGCCGGGAAGCCGACCAGCATACCGCCGGGCAGCGGACGCACCCACGCGGTGTATAGCCAGCCGAACACGCCATGGTAGAGCGCCATGCCAGCGCAGAAAACTGCGGTCAAGGCCGCCGCCAGCGCTATGCTGGCATTACCGTGCACGTGAATGCTGACGTAGATCCAGGATACGCCGCTGCCAAACAAGCCGAGTCCATAGAGCCAACCGCGCCACAACCCCTGTGCCGGACTGCAGGTGCTCAGCAACCAGGCAAGTGCTGCACAACTGAGAATGCCCAGGGCCCAGAGGTTGAAGGGCGCCAGTGACAGGGTGACCATCGCCCCGGCCAGTGGCGCTAGTGTCAACACGAGCAGGGGGTGAAGCGCAGATTCCGAGTGCACCGGATGGCCCAGGCGTCAGGCTTGCGGGGGGCGCAGGCGCAGTGTGGATACCTTGCGCTGGTCGGCTTTGACTACTTCGAAGCGGAAATCGTTGATGATGGCGACTTCTCGGCGTGCAGGCATGTGTCCAAAAGCTTGAATAACTAATCCGCCGATCGTGTCGAATTCCTCGTCACTGAAAGCGACATCGAAGTAGGTATTAAACTCCTCGATCGGCGTTAAGGCTGCAACCATATACTCCCGTTCATTGACCATTTGTATGAAGCGCTCGACCTGTTCGTCGGTTTCGTCTTCGATTTCACCCACGATCTCTTCCAGCACGTCCTCTATGGTGACCAGGCCCGCTACACCGCCGTATTCGTCAATGACGATCGCCATATGGTTGCGGTTCTCGCGAAACTCGCGCAGCAATACATTGAGGCGCTTGCTCTCGGGTACTACCATGGCGGGTCGCAGCAGATCCTTGATTAAAAAATCATCGCTGTCGCGGTCGAGAATGTTGCGATGGACCGGAACACCACCAGACCGGGCTGCGGACACAGTGAGGCCACACTGCTGCCTTCGTGCACATCCACGAAC
>JABSPW010000174.1 GCA_013214285.1 Halioglobus sp.
CGAGCCTCTTTGAATTCGCCGTTACGCGTCAGCGCGAGAATCAAGCCGTATTGTGCGGCGACGGCATTTCTGCCGCCTTCTGCCCGGCGTCGCCGAAACTCAGCCACCGATTCTTCAGCGTCGGTAATGTAACTCAGGTCCACCCGCGCACGCATCAGCTGGAAGGTGGGATTGTCTTCATAGATACGTTTTGGATATGTTGCGGCGCGATTCTTTGTATCCGCAATCCGTGATTCAGTTAAAGGGTGTGTCAGGAGGAATTCGGGCGGGCGAGTGCCGTACTTGCGAGATTCGCCCTGCATGATATTGAACATACCGGCAGCACCCCCTGGATCGAAGCCAGCATTGACCTGGTTCTGCATGCCTACTCGGTCTGCTTCCTGCTCAAACTGCCGGCTGTAGCGTAGGCTTCTGTCCTGCGCTGCGGCCTGCCCCCCCATGACGGCCGCCATGCCCGCGTTACCGGCGCCAGCAGCGACCATGACGAGCCCTCCGAGTAAAGTTGCAATTGAGGTAGCAGAAGATTGTTTACGCGCTTCGAGGCCGCGCGCGAAATGCCGTTGGCTGAGGTGAGCGAGTTCATGGGTAAGTACGGAAGAAAACTGAGCCTCGTTCTCGGCCTTGGAAATCAGCCCGCTGTGTACCCCGACGATGCCTCCTGGCACGGCGAAGGCGTTGATGGATCTGTTATCAATAAGCACTACGATCAGCCGGCGTTCCTGCAACTGACTGCTAGCGGCCAGTCTGAACACGAGGTTTTCCACATAATCCTGGAGAATAGCGTCGTTCATCACCGGTGCCTGGCGACGAAAAGACATCAGCCAAGCGCGACCGAGAAAGTACTCCTGGTTCAGTGATACTGCATTGCCCTCCCCGAATCCAGGCAGCCTGTCACCCTGCGCGCGGATATTCGGTGACATTATCGTCACCAGGAAGGAGAAGAGTAAAAGAGAGCGTCTGGTCATGATACAAAGGTAGAATACCACCAGAACCGGTCCGACGGTATGTCCGCTTGCATACCCAAGTTTTGTGGAAAATGGCAGACTAGCATCCTATACTGACGCGCGTGATTACCAATCTCCTGCAACGGTCCGGCGCGCTCCTGCGAGCCCTCACTGCGTTCCTGGCCCTGACTTTGTCCAGTATTTCGCTGGCCTCCAGTCCACTGCTGGAGCGCATCATGGCGAGCGGCGTGTTGCGGGTCGGTATGTCTGCCGACCAACCACCATTCAATTTTTACAACCGTGCCAACCAGGTAGTTGGTTTTGACAGTGATCTGGCGAAAGCGCTAGCAGGGGCGATGCAGGTGAAATTGAAAATTGTCGAAATCCCCTTTGGCGATTTGCTGCCGGCATTGATCGCAGGACAGGTTGATATAGTGATGTCAGGGATGTCAATTACACCAGAGCGCAGTCTACAAGTGCACTTTGTAGGTCCCTATACCATGTCCGGAAAATCGATGCTGACTACAAGCCGAATAAAAGAAGTTGTGAAAGACCCCACACAGTTCAATGACTCGGATATTCGTGTCGTTGCTCTGAAGAATTCTACCAGCGAAATGTTCGTCCGCCGCAATCTGCCAGAGGTATCTTTACATACTATCGCCTATTATCATGAGGGTATTGAACAGTTACTTAGGGGTAAGATCGACGCGATGGTCGCCGACGTCCCCATTCTGAAACTGTCCATGTTAAGGCATCCCGGCGCCGGTTTAGCTATTATCGAACCGGTGATTGCGGTGGAGCCGATCGGGATGGCTATTCCCGAAAATGATCCCCAGTTCGCTAATCTGCTGCGCAACTACCTCAGCGGGTTTGAAAAAATCGGCCTTACCAATCAGCTGCGCAATACCTGGTTTGAACAGGATGATTGGATTGCAACTTTACCGTAGTCTGTGGGGTTTTATCTGACGTGAACGACGACTTTGCCACAAGTGTGGCCGATAGCAATTCCGGCGATCGCTCTGTTGCCTTCCTCGAAGCTATATGCGTGATCGCCGAGAATGTTGAGTTTACCCTGCGTCCACCAGGATACCATCTCATTGTGGGCATTGCGCATGTCCTCTGGAGGATAACCAACAGGCATGGCGCCCATTAGGGAGATATTTTTCATCAGCGTTTCCGCGAGGGTGATACGCGGCCATTCGCCACTGGCGTAGCCAATCATGATAAACCGGCCTTCGAAGCCGATCGCCTCGAAGGCAGCGCGAGCTGGCTCGCCACCGACGGGATCATAAACGAGGGAGACGCCGCGGCCTTCTGTCAATTCGAGTGCCCGTCGCGTAATGTTCTCGGCGTGATGGTCGATGACGGCATCGGCACCTAGGTTGGCACAGAAAGCGGTTTTTTTATCACCACCTGCGACTGCTATCGCGCGGGCGCCGATGGCTTTTGCCAGTTGCAGTGCGGCGGCACCCGAGCTGCCAGAGGCGCCGAGTATCAACGCGGTGTCGTCTGCCGTCAGTTGGCCACGACGCACCAAGCCAACCCAGGCGGTTTGGTAGGGGATAAAGAAGCCTGCAGCCTCCTCACTGCGCATGCCGTCTGGAATAGCCAGCGTCATGGGTGCGATCATCAGACATTCTTTAGCCAGTCCACCGCAGCCTTGCTGAAACAGCGTGGGGCCCATAACCCGTGTGCCCAGCAATGCGCGATCGACATTGGCGCCGACGGCGAGAACCAGGCCGGCTGCCTCTTGCGCCGGTGTGAAAGGCAGCGGGGGTACCAGTGGGTAGTTGCCGCGGCACATGAGGACATCCGGCAAGCCCAAGCCAGCGGCTTCTACGAGAATCTTCAGCTGGTCAGTTCCAGGCTTTAGTGCTGCGCTGGTATGCTGCAGAGTTAATACCTCGGCCGGTTCGCCAAATTGAGTAACTCGCCAGGCGTGCATACTATCAGGCAACAGTCTGGGAGCAACGCAGTGCTGCAATCTCTTCCCTGCCGTAACCGGCTTCGCCGAGGATTTCGTCGGTATGCTCTCCGTAACGGGGCGGATGCCGACGCAGCGAGGCAGGAGTTTTTTCATAGATGCTGGGATGTCGGATAAAGCGCGTGGAGCCACCGTACGGATCCTCTGAATCAAACACGGTGCGATTGTGTTGTACTTGCGGGTCGTTCATAAATGCTTCGAGGTCGTAAACCGGCGCGAAGGGCACATCATGCGCCTGCAATGTTTCGAGAGCCTCGCGCCAGGGTCGCTTAGAGAGTTCTGCATCGATCAATGCGATCATGGTGTTAATATTGCGCATGCGTTCAGCGAGTGAAGAAAAGCGTTCATCTAGAGCCAGGTCTGCCCTGCCAAGCGCTTGACAGAGATTGGCGTACTGCTTGTCTTCGATGGGCATGCCGACCAAAAAACCATCAGCACAAGACCAGACGTGGAATATGTTGGGAATGATAGGCTCCTCGGCTTGCCTTGGGCGAAAAGTCTCGGGCGTTATCATGTCGGACAACGCGAGCTGCGCGTAGGCGTTTATCATGGGCACGTGGACGTGCTGCCCGATGCCCCCGTTGCGCTCCCTGGCCAACAGTGCGGCAAGCGCGGCGGAGCAAGCTGCGACTGCCGTGCTCTTGTCAGCGATGACACTGCGAATCATTTGGGGTGGGCCATCATCTCCCTGTTGTGGCATTGCACCTGTCATACCCTGGACGACAAGATCGTAGACGGGCTGATCCGCATAAGGTCCGTCAGGCCCGAAGCCAGTGACCGAGACGAAGATGAGCCCCGGGTTCACCGTCTTCAGGCTGTCATAACCAAAGCCCAGTCTTTCCGCCACACCCGGACGGTAGTTGCAAACAATGACATCTGCCTTGAGTGCTAAGCGACGCACAATGGCAATACCTTCCTCGGTCTTCATGTCGATTGAAATAGCACGTTTGTTTCGATTGAACTGTGTGAAAAAGCCATTAATGCCATCTCGCTCAGGCGGCCCTGTCCAGCGTGCGATATCCCCCATCAGCGTTTCTACCTTGATGACGTCTGCGCCCAAGTCGCCGAGGTTTTGTCCGGCCAGCGGGCCTGATACCATGGTGCCAAACTCGAGTACGCGAAATCCGCTGCAGGGGCCGCGTGCTTCCTCAGGTGGTACTTCTTCCATTGGCTGATCCTCTGGGTAATCCAATCCGAACTGTAACACGCTAATTCGGTATACGCTCTCGCAAAGCACACAGCACAGGGCTTTTGCCCGATGATTGCTACGCCTCGTGCGTGCGTAGTTGATTTCTTTTGGTAGCAAGCGTAACGATACATTTCGCTTACCTGCAGCAAATAGAATTTGTGATATTGCATCGGTAAAGGGTATTCAAGATTGAAACCGCCCTTGTGAGCGGCTATTGAGAGTCTGGGTAGAACGGGTGTCGCTAGTGCTATCGGATAGTAGAGCTTCACAGGAGGACTATCTATCGGGCATGATGGACAATCAGGATCCCTCTGGAGCGGAGCTAAATTTTGTGGAGCGACACTAATATTGTCTTTGCCATCGTAGCGGTGACGGCATTGGCAATGGCAAGTAACCGGCTGCGTTTTGACATTATTGCCTTGCTGGTGATGCTGGCTTTGGTGCTGACGGGAGTACTGTCTGTGGATCAAGCGCTATCCGGCTTTGGTAGTCCGGTTGTTGTTCTGGTGGCCACGTTGTTGGTTGTGGGAGAGATGCTAGATCGAACCGGTGTGGCTGCTGCTATCGGCAACTGGATTCTGCGTCGTGGTGGTGGTAGTGAGACGAAGTTGTATGTTCTGCTGATGATTAGTGCCGCGGCTTTGGGTGCAGTCATGAGTTCCACCGCAGTGGTCGCTATTTTTATTCCTATAGTGTTGCGCCTATCAACCCAGACGAATATGCAAGCCTCACGCCTATTATTGCCCATGTCCTATGCGGCGCTGATCAGCGGTATGCTGACCTTGATTGCCACCACGCCCAACCTGGTAGTGAGTGAGGAATTAGGCGCGGCGGGTTATGAGCCTCTGGGTTTCTTCAGCTTCACCCTTGTCGGCCTCTCAGTGCTGATTGCCGCGATTGCTTACATGTTGCTGGTTGGCCGCAAATTGTTGCCACAGCGTGCCGCAGCCGGTGAAGAGCAGGCTGGACGTCGATCCATGGCAGAATTGTGGCAGGAATATCGTGATGAACGGGAAATTAAATCGGCGCGGGTCTTTCCAGGATCCCCCTTAATGGGTCAGCGTATTGGTGAGTCCGGCCTGTTCAAAGATTACGGTATCAGAGTGTTGGGTGTGCGGCGCACTGTTGGAACTGGAGAGAAAGTTATACCCTCGCCAGGTGCCGCACTGATGCTCGAAAATGGTGACCAGCTGTTGATTGTTGTCACCGATGAGGCCGTTGCGCGCGTGGCGGCTGACGACGTTCTGCAAGTCAGGCAGCTATCCGAACGGGATCATCAGCGCTGGCGATGGGAGATCGGGTGTGGCACTGCCATCGTGCATCCCGAGTCCTCATTTATCGGTAAGTCCCTTAGAGACGCTGAGTTCAGCACGCGTTTCGGATTGCATGTGCTGGGTCTGCGACGAGGAGGTGTGTCTGTGTCCGACCACGCGGAGGTGCCAATGGCTGCATCAGATTCGCTACTACTGGTCGGGCCCTGGAAATATGTCGATAGGTTTCGCTC
>JABSPW010000175.1 GCA_013214285.1 Halioglobus sp.
GAGGGCGGTCTGAGCACCCTGACCCATGTCACAAAGCGGCACAATAGCAACTACCTGATTGCCAGCGCCGACCTTAACCCAACTGTTGATCAACGCTTCTCCCTCCGCGGTGACCAGCGGCGCCAACTCCTCATTGCGATTACCCAGGCGCAGGCCAACACCCACCAGCAACGCACCGCCGGCGAGCATACCGCTGGTAATAAATGCGCGACGTGTCCACTTACCCACGGCCAGCCCCCTGCTCTTCAGGGGACTGCTCCCCCTCCCAGACCACGACACCTCCAGCGGCTGCGGCGCGAATGGCCTCGTGAATGCGGTTGTACATCCCGCAACGACAAATATTGCCCGCCATAGCGGCGCGAATATCCTCGTCACTGGGCTCCGGATTACTCGCCAACAATGCCATGGCAGACATGATCTGTCCGGACTGGCAGTAGCCGCACTGAGGTACCTGGTGATCAATCCAGGCCCGTTGTACAGGGTGCAGCCGCTCGCCCTGTGCGACACCCTCAATTGTAGTCACATGCTTGCCTCTCGCACTGGCCACCGGTGTAACGCAAGCGCGCACAGCTACCCCGTCGAGATGAATGGTGCAGGCCCCACACTGGGCAATGCCACAGCCAAATTTAGTCCCGGTCAGTGCCAGATTCTCCCTCAAAGCCCACAGCAGAGGCATCTGCGGGTCGACATCCAAAATCACCGGCTCCTTGTTGACAGTAAACTCGATCATGCTATCTCTCCCAGGTTACCATCCTGCGCAAGGCATAATATCGCACGCTCAACGCCGCCCGTCGACTGGCCTGGCTTGATACATCCCTGTCCTGCCAGGACACACACTGTGCAGGGCGCAGAGCAAGCAAATGGACCTCCCCGAGAGTTTCGACGGCATCAGTTCAAGCCATGCAGCCCAGCCTGGACGTGTTGCTTATCAGGGCGCATCACGACATGTAGCTGCCGCGCAACGCAGCGCACTAACCGAGAGAATTTTCCCAACACGCTCTGTTAATTGGTTAAATCCAACCGCGCATGATCGCGAAGGGGCTTTGAGCCCAATCGACACGAGCACGCCAAAAGGAACACAAGGGCATGCCCAGGGCATCCACGCGGTGAATTTTGCCGTCACGACCATTCCACTTGCCCGACCTGCGCCATTTGTATTAGGTTGGCGTTGGAAGACCACGAGGTAACATCAGGACATCAGCTTTGGCATTCGTCAGTAAGACAGCACGCCACTACGAGCACGCGTTGCAGCGGACTCTGCCGCCAACTCCTCGGATCGCCGCCGTTTTCCTGGTGTGGGCTCTGTGGCTCCTGCCGCAGGCACACATTGTTGCTCGCACTAGCATGTAAAAAAGTCCTGACGAGGAGTCTGATTGTCTCACCATGCGATTTGAAAGCGTCCTACCGGCCATGCTTGCCATTCTGCTACTGGGTGCGTGCAGCAACTCTAGCGATTCATCCCTACCCGCACGCGCTGCGCGCCCTGCTCTACATCTGATTTTTTCCGATCCCCCTATAGATCTCGGCAGCATTGAGGCAAAATTTGCCCGCGATGTTCCCTATGGTCCCCACGAGCGCAATGTCTTCGACATCTTTGTGCCCGCGTGTGACGCCCCTACTCCGCTCATACTATTCTTTCATGGGGGCGGGTTTACTGGAGGCAACAAGGCACAGTACAACGAGCAACAGATACGCGAGGCGCTGCAACACTGTGTGGCCTGGGCCACCATTGGCTATCGCCTGTTGCCGCCCCGACCTAAAGCACCGAAACCGACAAGTGCTATCGGGGGCGGCGTTCGCGTGTCATTAGGCGACTCAGCGCTCGCGCTGCAGTTTATCCGTTACCATCACCAAAGCCTGAATCTGGCGCAGGAAAATATCGCCGCTTGGGGGCGCTCAGCTGGGGCCGGCACTGCACTCTGGTTAGGCACGCACGATGATCTCGCCAACGCCGACAGCGATGACCCGGTGCGGCGAGAATCTACACGACTAAAGGCGGTAGGCGCGATTGCCACCCAAGCCACCTACGACATACTGCGCTGGGAACAGGTCTTTGAACCGTTGATTGAACCTTTGGTACCCACTGTGGTGCCCACTGCAGATTTACAAACGGTGGCAGAAACACTGGGCGCCACCGGCTATATGCTCAGATTTCTCGGCGCCAGCAATTTCGAGGACATCTTGACGGAGGCGTACACCGCCTACCGCACCGACATCGATATGCTTGCGCTCATGGATGCCGGAGACCCGCCCATCTACGTGGCCAACGCCGCCACCAGCCTGAGTAATTTACAGGGCTTCTTTCTGCACCATGCACTTCACGCCATCGCGGTAAAAGCGAGAGCGGACGAAGTCGGCCTGACAAGCGTAGTGTACTCAACAGACCCTGATTGGCCTTTACAAGACCCGTCCGGCGAAGAGCTGACGTCTTTCTTGCTACGACACATTCGCTAGGTTCGCCTCTCAAAAGTGATGGGCATGGACTTGATGCCCTGCACAAAGTTGGATTTCATATACTGCACCTCGCCCGCGAATTGCGGCCTGTCGATGCGTGAGAGGATTTCCTGCAACATCACGCGCATTTCCATCTTGGCGAGGTTCATACCAAAGCAGTTGTGGTAGCCGATGCCGAAGGAGCGTATATCCCTGCTGAGGTCCTGACGTTCGGCACGATGCACATCAAAGTTTTCAGGGTCATCAAACACCTCGGGGTCACGATTGGCGCCAGGATAGTACATGATAACCTTGTCACCTTTCTTGATAGGAGCATTACCCAGTTCCGGTGCAGTAATGTCCTGGGTGGCCGTACGACGCATACATATAAAGGGGGGGTTGAAACGCAACATTTCATAGATTGCGCTCTCAATTTTTTCGGGGTTCTCCTGCAGATAACGGTACTGTTCGGGACGCTCCATCAGATTACGCATGGAGTGGGAGATAGTCGTTCGGGTGCTTTCGTTTCCCGCAACGATAATCATCAGGAAAATCCAGCCAAAGGTTTCGTCCGATACCGGCTCGCCATTGATAACGCCATTTAGCAACTGGCTACTGACGTTCTTAACATCAGAACCACGGTATTTTTCCGCCAATGCATTGGCGTACACAATCAGGTTCAGGGAGGCTTCATCAGCCGCTTCTCGCCCACCGGACACATCGGGATCATCCCCGAATATCATCGTATTGGTCCATTCGAAGATCTGGTGTCGGTCTTCCGCGGGAATATCAAAAAAGTCCATAATAAGGCGCAGTGGCAACTCAGCTGCAACTTCCGTGACAAACTCACACGATCCCTTATCAACGATGCGGTCGACGACAGCACCTGCATATTCTCTGGCCCGGGGCTCGTAAGTGGCCACCGCCGCCGGCGTGAAATGATCACGGATCAACTTACGGTAGTCCAGGTTTTCCGGCGGATCGAGATTGATGAACATACGTGACTGGATGTTATCGACCATTTCCTGGTCGAACTCCATGGGGATAGCGGTCCGCATGCGCGATGAAAACAACGCATTGTTGCGGGAGACGAAATCAATCGCCGCATGCTGGGTCACCGCCCAATAAGGGACCCCGCTGGAAGGATCATCGATTTTAATCGCCGGCCCTGCAGCACGTATCTTGGCAACATCATCGCCGTTAAAGCCATTGCCCAGGTACGTGGGCTCCAGGATATTGGCGAAGGGACACTCGGACACGGTGATTAACCTCTGCTTTCATTATTCCAACAGGCCGTAGTATATGCCCCAAGGCCGCTCCACACTGTGAAATTTACGAAAAACCGGCCCCCTGGTCTAAGCAAGTTAACCAGTCCCCCACGATAACCCCTGTCAGACAGCCCCGCGGGACCTGACGTGCTGGGTGACGCAAGCCGCACCGACCCAGCCAACCGAGTCCAGGACGCCAGGACTATGCCGGTTTCCAATCAACGCATTTCTACCAGATTGGCAACCATACACGCCGGTGAACGCCCACTAGGTTACGACGATTCGACAAGCGCATAGTCGGGATTATTTATCCCCACCGCCTGTCACTGGCCTACACTGCACGTGTCGGTGAACCGTCTTTCTTTGCGGGCAGTGTCAAACACAGTAATCGAGGTAGTCTCCTCGTAGTGGATGTTCAACGACGCAATCTTTGCGTATTCCGACCCCAATCTCCGCCTCGTCATGGTCATTGGACCCAGGGACAATGGCTCTGCTTCCAAGTGCGCTCAGAGGAAATGATCGCACAGGTAGGCTTATTTTATCGAGACTTTTCGTCTAGACAACCTGCGGCCTTACAAGCTTACTCGGTTCGGTTTACCCGCCGTAGTGATTATTACGCACTTATGAGCCTCACCCGAGCGTGTGCGCTTTGGGGTAGTTCCTATCAGCACAAAGCAAAGGTTAAAGAAGCCCTACCCCACGTGAGCGCCTATAGAAAACGCCATTAGTAGTGCAGCACATAGCGCAGTCTACAACTGCGGGGCAAAGGTTTCTCCTGACGCCCACGCCCAATCCTGACGGTACGCTTTCGGGATATCATCGCCCAACAGGTCGCGGGCGTTAAGCTCAGGGAAGAACTCTCCGAAGTGATGATTCGTTTCATCGGCTCCGCGCCGCCAAATCAGGTAGGGGCTCAGCTCATCAGGATCATGCAGGCCCATTGCACCCATCATATCGAAGGCCGATTCCAATGTTTTTGTTTGGAAATTCGCCACCCGTTTATGACGCTGCTCTACATCCAGCGCCTTGCCACGGTTATAGTCCTGAGTGGCAATACCTGTAGGACAGGTATTGGTATTGCAACTTTGTGACTGGATGCAGCCGAGCGCCAACATCATCGTGCGCGCGGCGTTGACGATGTCCGCACCCACCGCCAGCTTGGTAACAATATCGAAACCACTGGCGGTTTTGCCGGAGCCGATAACCTTGATTTTGTCGCGCAGGCCCGCCCCCACAAGACAGTTATGCACGAAGTTCACCCCCTCCAGGCACGGCAAGCCGAAGCGATTACTGTACTCTACCGGTGCCGCACCAGTGCCACCCTCGGCACCGTCAACAGTAATGAAGTCGGGCAGCACACCTGTCTCCAACATTGCCTTGACGATAGCCATAAACTCGAATTTACGACCGATACACAATTTGAAGCCCACTGGCTTACCGCCGCTCATATCACGAAGCTGAACAACAAACTCTAACAGTCCCTTGGGCGAGTCGTACGTGCGATGGCCAGGCGGAGAGAGCACGTCCTTACCCATATCCACCAAGCGGATCTTGGCAATTTCCTCGGTCACCTTGGCCGCTGGCAAGACGCCACCATGGGACGGCTTCGCGCCCTGTGAAATCTTGATCTCGATCATTTTGACCTGTTCTTTGACGGCCCGCTCTTGAAACGCCTCGGGCTTAAAATTCCCATCAGGTGTGCGGCATCCGAAGTAGCCGGTGCCTATTTGCCAGACAATATCGCCACCCTGCTCGTGGTGAGGCGAATAACCGCCCTCGCCCGTATTGTGATAAAAGCCTGCCAGCTTGGCGCCTTTGTTTAGCGCCATAATGGCGTTCGCACTCAGGGCGCCGAAACTCATCGCCGAGCAGTTCAGCCGGGCGG
>JABSPW010000176.1 GCA_013214285.1 Halioglobus sp.
CGCTGGCAATGCGTCAGTGCCGCTTGGAAACCCCGTTTCCGCAGTGTTGCATCTACCTGCTCTGCGGCGGCAATAGACAGGCCAGCGCGAACAAGCAGCCGCGCGAGGCGCTGTGTCGGATCCACGGCAAGTTCGGTCAGCGCCCGTAACAGCAAAGACAGCACGTGATAACAGACCGGGTGATAAAAGACTGCTGCCGCTTCGGGCTGTTCTTCTGTGGCAATATTTCGCACCGCGGGCCCTGTGCCAAATGGCACCCGAGAGGACAGTCGGGAGCGGATACGAATGGGTGCACCCTTGAGCCTGTCGATGGGCCCCAGCTTACGCAGCTTGTTCAGTAAATAGAAATCTTCCCCGCCGGCGCGCCTCGGGAAACCGCGTACTTGCGCATAGTGGTTGCCGCGCAGTGCCAGGCAGCTGCCCAAGCTGTGGTAAGCATAGGGGGAGCCTGCGTATTCCAGGCCGAGTACATGATGGTGCAGGCGCAGTTCGTACAGGGCCGTAGCGCGGTCGCATCTATACGAATCACCGTTGACGTGCTGAAAAGGAAAAACTGCTGCCCCAGTGTCTTTAGCGACATGCCGCAGGCGCTCAAAGTAACCGGGAGGTAGCAGTGCGTCCGCATCGGTGCAGTAGATCCACTCGTCGCTGATAGCACCCTGTGACATCCACTGAAGGGCGAGATCGCAGCCCGTTTTGCGTGCCAGACCGACACCCTGTGATGCTGGAGTCGTGCCGCGTAACTGCTCCAGATCTAAAAGGTAAAGCTCGCTGTACTGGTTGAGTGCAAATAGTGAGCAGTCGAGTGCGGGCTGCCCGTGAACAGCATTTCGAAGCGCCGCATTGGCTAGTGTGTCGCGGTCCTGGTCGGGACGATTGAGCACTAAAATGACCAGGGTTTTGCCTGGTCCTGATGGCAGTCGGCGAAGGTTTCCAAGCAGGGCTGGCGATTCACGGTAGGCAGGTATCACCAGCACCTGCTGCCAGCACCGTGTGCCGTTTGCGGCTGGCAGGCCGCGCTCAATGTGTCGTTGCAGATAACGCTGTAAAGCCACATTGCCTCTCATAAGCCAACGCGCCCGTCAGTGCAGGGCTGGTCTGATGGGCATCGCGGCAACGATGTTGCTTTCTATGTCCAGTAGCTCGTGCCAGCGCTGCTGCACGGCGTCATGGTCCAGGTAGGTCCGCGCTAAGCGCAGAAATAGCGCATAGTGCCGTGCTTCCGAGCGGGCGATGGAGCGATAGAACTTTTTCAGAGCCCCGGGTTCCAGGGCATCCGCAACCAGTGCGAAGCGTTCGGCGCCGCGCGCTTCGATGATGCTCGCCGTTAGCAGACGGTCCATCAGGTAGGCCTCTTGCCCCTGACGAACGGATTCGCGGAACTGCACGACGTAAGGATCCTTTTGATCAGCCGTTGTGGTAAGGCCGCGCCGGTGAATCCACTTCACTACTTCGCGGTAGTGGGTCAATTCCTCTACCGCAAGGTCGGCCATGGCAGCAACCAGTGCCGTGCGGTCGGGATAGTGCGATAGCATCGAAATTGCCATGCCAGAGGCCTTTTTCTCCGCCGTGGCATGGTCCAAGAGGAAGGTGTCGAAGTCAGCCATGACGGCCTCTGTCCAGACGGGCGGGGTGGCGTAACGCAGTGGTGAGATTGACATAGTGGCGCTGACTGCTGTGCTAGAGAGGCTGCTATTGAACGTGAAGACTGCGAGGTGTGCAACACGCTTGCGGTTTCTGCCAGGGCCTATGCTACACTCGCATTCGCTCTGGATAGGCGTTTTGCCTCCTCCAGCAACCTCCGATCCAGCAGGAATACGTCAGCTATGATCATCAAGCCACGCGTTCGCGGATTTCTCTGTACCACGGCCCATCCAGTGGGTTGCGATGTCAATGTCAGACGGCAGATCGATTACGTCAAAGCGAAAGGGAGGATTGTCAATGGCCCCAAGCGTGTGCTCGTGATAGGCGCCTCCACCGGCTATGGTTTGTCGTCGCGGATCACCGCGGCGTTTGGCTGCGGGGCCGCCACACTGGGCGTATTCTTCGAGAAGCCCGGCAGTCAGAAAAAAACAGGTACCGCGGGATGGTACAACGCCGCTGCTTTTCACAAATACGCTCGCCAGGCGGATCTTTACGCGAGGAGTATAAACGGCGACGCCTTCAGTCATGAGATAAAACAGACCGCCATTGATACTATCAGAACAGACCTCGGGCAGGTTGACCTGGTGGTATACAGCCTGGCGTCGCCCCGGCGGCAGCATCCCGTTACGGGGCAACTGCACAGCTCAACCCTCAAGCCCATTGGCGGTGACGTTGTGCAAATGGGGGTAAATACAGATACGGAGCAGGTCCAGGCGTTTCGCCTCGAGGCGGCTAGTCAGCAGGAGATTGATGACACCGTAGCGGTGATGGGTGGCGAGGACTGGCAGATGTGGATGGAGGCCTTGGATGCGGCCGGCGTGTTAGCGGCCGGTGCCAAGACCACCGCTTACACGTATGTAGGCGATAAGCTGACCTGGGATATTTACTGGCACGGTACCATCGGGGCGGCGAAAAAGGATCTGGACAAGCGTGTTGTCGGTATTCGCGAACGACTTGCGAAAACCGGCGGCGATGCGAGAGTCTCGGTACTTAAGGCGGTGGTTACCCAGTCCAGCGCGGCGATACCGGCCATGCCGATCTACCTGGCTTTGTTGCTCAAAGTCATGAAAGCCCAGGATTTACACGAGGGTTGTATCGAGCAGGTCGATGGTCTGTTTCGCGAATCGTTGTATGGCGCCCATCCCTTTTTCGATGAGGAGGGGCGGCTGCGGGCCGACCGCAAGGAACTTGATCCAGCGGTGCAGAATGCGGTGGCGGCGCTGTGGGACGGAATCAATACCGACACCCTGCGTCAGCAATCCGATTTCGCGGGTTACAAACGCGAATTCCTGCAGCTCTTTGGCTTTGAGGTGGATGGGGTGGATTACGAGAACGACGTCGATCCCCTGATCGATATCGACGAATTGGTCTGAGCGGATGTTGGATCACGGTGTGCCATTTACGCTTACTAACCGTGTGCGGCGGCTTGTGGCACCCAACCCTGGTGTCATGACGGGTCCCGGTACCAATACCTACTTGTTGGGCATAGAGCAGATTGCAGTAGTTGATCCCGGTCCTGCGATACCGGCCCACATAGACGCTATTTTGGCGACGGGTGGTGATCGCATTCGCTGGGTCGTCTGTACGCATACGCACCCTGATCATTCGCCCGCAGCCAAAGCCGTTGCAGAGGCGACCGGCGCAGAGGTTATCGGCGCATTACCACCGGACGACATGCACCAAGACACCAGTTTTAATCCCACTGTGCACCTGCACCACGATTATGTGCTATCGCATACAGAGTTTACTCTGCGTGCGGTGCACACTCCTGGTCATGTGGGCAACCATTATTGTTTCTTCCTAGAAGAAGAGGGGATGATGTTCGCGGGCGACCACATCATGAATGGGTCGACCGTTGTGATTATTCCGCCCAGTGGGGATATGAAGGCTTATATCGAATCCTTGAAGCTATTGCTGGACTACCCGCTAGAAGTGATAGCGCCCGGGCATGGCGATTTGATCACCGAACCGGTGGTGGCGGTGGATGGGCTGGTAGCGCATCGACTGATGCGTGAGAGAAAGGTGGTTGACGGCCTGCGCCAGGCAGGCCGCGTGACCCTCGATACATTGGTCACGACCGTGTATGACGATGTTGACAGCAGCTTGCACAAAATGGCGGTCCTTTCTCTCAGGGCGCATCTGATCAAACTCGAGCATGAGAATCGGGCTACTCGACACGGTGCCGATGACACCTGGCAGCTTGTTGATGCTTGATCCTGGCCTGCGATAGAGGATCCAGCGCTAAAATAAAAGGTAGAAAAATAACGGAGCACCAGGGTTATGAACGGACTGATGATGGGCATGCCGCTGTCAATCTCCTCGATCGTTGAGCATGCGGAGAAGATCAACCCGGATACAGAGATCGTATCCATTACGGCGGAAAATCCGCGACACCGGTATACCTATAAAGATGCTTTTACCCGTGCGCGTAGGTTGGGTGACAGTTTGTCGCGATGGGGGATGAATGCGGGTGACCGTATCGCGACTCTGGCCTGGAACGACTACCGTCACTTTGAAACCTACTATGGGTCTGCCTGCAGTGGCTTTGTGTGCCACACTGTCAACCCCAGGCTGTTCCCCGAACAGCTTGTCTTTATTATCAATCACGCCGAGGACCGCTGTATTTTTGTCGATCCGGACTTCGTCCCGCTGGCTGAACAACTGGCTGACCAGTGTCCCGGTGTAAAAAATTGGGTGGTGTTGAGCAGTGCTGAACGAATGCCCGACACCACGCTGCCCAACGTGTTGTGCTATGACACCTTGCTTGAGGAGGGAAGCGAGACCTTCCAATGGCCTGTGCTGGATGAAAATGCTGCCTGTGCGTTGTGTTATACCTCAGGGACGACCGGTAACCCTAAGGGCGTGTTGTATTCTCATCGTTCTACTATCTTGCATGCCTATGGCACCATGATGCCTGATGCGCTCGGTATATCCCGAAAAGACGTGGTGCTGCCCATCGTGCCCCTGTTCCATGTGAACGCCTGGGGTAATCCCTATTCCTGTCCGATTGCGGGTGCAAAACTGGTGCTTCCGGGCAATAAGATGGGTGATGGCGCGGCACTGGCCGCGCTGATTAACGAGGAACAGGTCACGCTGGCTGCAGGTGTCCCCACCGTATGGTTGGGTTTACTGGCGCATCTCAAGGGCTCTGGTGAGCGTGTTGAATCATTGAAGCGCATTGTGGTGGGTGGTGCCGCGTGTCCGCTATCTATCATGGAGGATTTCGACGGCTTTGGCGTGGAGACGCGAGTAGGTTGGGGTATGACCGAGATGAGTCCGCTGGGTACCACCAACGCGAGTATGAACGACCGTAGCCGTTACGGTGAGGATGATTTCGCGAAACAACGTCTGAAAGCCGGACGGCCAATATTCGGGGTGGAGATGAAAATTGTTGATGATGCAGGCAATGACCTGCCCTGGGATGGTGAGGCCTTCGGCTCTCTGCTTGTGCGTGGTCCCTGGGTATGCTCCAGTTACTTCAGGCTAGACGACTCTGATGCTCATGAAAAAGACGCAGGTTGGTTTGAGACTGGAGACGTGGCCACTATCGACCCGGAAGGGTATATGGCCATTACAGACCGTACCAAAGACGTCATTAAATCCGGCGGCGAGTGGATCTCGTCGATTGAGGTAGAGAATGTGGCGACTGATCACCCACAGGTTGCCGAAGCCGCGGTGATCGGGCACTACCATCCCAAGTGGAGCGAGCGACCGCTCCTAATTGTGGTGCGCGCTGCCGACGGACAGGATCTCAAGTCCGACGATATGCTGTCCTGGTTCGACGGCAAGATTGCCAGCTGGTGGATACCGGAGGCGGGTGAGTTTATTGATGAACTGCCCCACACGGCCACCGGAAAGGTACAAAAGGTGAAGTTGCGGGATATGTACAAGGACTACGCTT
>JABSPW010000015.1 GCA_013214285.1 Halioglobus sp.
GAAGAGAAAAAGCAGCGGAAAGGCAAGCACACTAGCCATCGCGCGGCCCAAAATGGCCCAACATCCCGCCACCAACATGGCAACCAATGCCAACTGCTTAACAACCGCTACATCAACCAGCCAGGCCATCAGCCAGGTCAATGAGATTGGCAGCAAAAAAAACGCGATCTTCCAATTAGGCGCAGGGATGCACTGATCAAGCTCGCCCCGACGACTCCAAATTAACCACAAAGAAATCGGCATTATCAGGAAACCATGAGCAAAGGTTTCGGAGCGAGCCCAGATAGCCACCATGGACCAGGCAGTCTCGTAATACACAGCTACTAATGCGAGGCTATAGAATGCCACCATCCACAGACCGGCCCGCGCTGTTACCCGACCAAGCCCTCCGGACACTGGCATCTGTCCTACCCCAAAGACCGGGCCAGATAAGGGCCTATGAAATTCGCCACAGCCAGTGGCAGTCGACTCCAGGTGTTCACCATGAATCGATACTTTGGGTTCAGCGGATTGACGTCCGGTAACTTATCGTCGGTCACGAGAAAATACTCATAAGGGAGTGCCTGAGGACAAAAACCAAAGTTCTTCTTGAAGCTGTAAGGCCCCGTACCCGCCTTGCTACGGCCGAAATCGAAAATGCGTATACCCTGATCGGCTGAGTACCGCATAAGCTCCCAGTACATAAAATGATTAACACCCTTGATAGCGCGCGCTTCCGACACGCTGCCGCCATAGTAAGGTATCACTTCGTCCCTGAAATAGAAGCTCATAACACCTGCAACATCGCGACCTTGATGAGTAATCATCAAAACACTGAAATATTCCTTGAAAACATCCCGTAGTATCCGTAGATACTTCGGTGTGAAAACCGGCGTACCCAGATTCCGTACACTCTCCGCGTAAACACGAAAAAAACGGTCAGTAGACTCACTCCATTCACTAGCAAGACCTTCATTTATGCCTTTACGTACCATAGCGCGCTGACGATTGGGAATCGCCTTCAAGTTGATCTCTTCACTGGAGTCGATAGGCTTGCGAAATGTATAGTACAAGTCTTTAACTGGCCATGCTGCGCTGCTAATTTCCCTGTTTCGTAACTCCAACGCCCCCACCTTCATGGCACTAGCGAGATCACAGGCGGACTCCCTCAGCAGCTGCGCCGCCGTTCCATTATCAGCCACGATACCGCCGTAAACACAGAAAGGGAGAGAGGATAACGAATGACCAAACAAGGCACTTTTCACCTGGGCAAGCGGCAGTATGCCAACAATGCCGCCCTTATCGCGCGCTAGAAGAAAGTGAGTCTTATGACCAAATGCCCGCTCGAGAACAGTTTTCCAGCCCGCCCTATGGAAAAACGTCGCCGTCTTGGCGCGCATCACGTAGTCGTCCCACTCAGTCTCTGATTGCGCGTCGAGCCGCTCGACGATAATTGTCACCCGCGCCCACCCTCCGTCAGAAAAACCTCGTCCATTCGACCCCATCGGAAGTCAGTAAACAAACGTTGCAAACGACTATACGTTTTTCCAAGGTTGAGATAGTGTCTAAAGCGCGTTTTCAGGCTCAGATCATCAGGGCGCGGCTGCTCCGGGTCAATCTCCCAAGGATGGAAATAGAAAATACTCGGCTGCCCATCGATTCTATTCACCCGCATTAACGCCCATTTAGAAAATGCATAGGGAAACAATCTGAACCAGCCACCTCCGCCGCAATTTATGTTGCGACCAGCAACTGACAGCGTCGAAATAGGTATTTCCAATAAGCCACCGCTCGCCGTATCAAAAGGAAACCGCGGCGCATCGGGGATGCCATAAAGATCATGACGAATAGGCACAATGCTTGAACTATAGCGGTATCCGGCCTCAGCCAATAATTCCCAAGCCCAGGACTCACTCTCGCCGATAGAATAACTAGCAGCCCTGTAGCCAAGTACCGGCATACCACTAACATCCTGCAACAGTGCTCGGGTTCGGACCACATCTGCCCTAAACGCATCCGGCGTTTGGGTATTGACACGGATGTGTTCCCAGCCGTGGCTAGCCACCTCATGCCCCGACTCTGCAATTCGCCTGACAAGGCTGGGATAGCGCTCGGCGATCCATCCCAATATGAAAAAAGTACCTCGCACATTGTGGCTAGCAAACAAATCTAGAATTCGTAGCGTGTTGTCTTCAACGCGTCGCGGTAAGCTCTGCCACTGAGATTTATCGATAGCCGCCTCAAACGCGGACACTTGAAAATAGTCCTCCACATCTACCGTCATAGCGTTGATTATTGCCGACTCGGTACTATGATTTTCGGCGACAGCCATCATACGCGCTCAAGGGCCCACTGATTGATAGCGTCGACGATTCGATACGCGGATTTACCATCCCAAAGCTCCGGCACCCGTCCACTTTTCCCACCAGTAGACAACACGTTGTTATAGCACGACATTATCATCCCAGCGTCAGTCCCTACTATGGAATTTGTACCCTCACTGAGGGTAATGGGGCGCTCTGTATTTTCTCGCAGAGTGATGCAGGGGATTCCCAAAGCTGTTGTTTCCTCTTGAATCCCGCCGGAATCAGTAAAAACCACTCTGGCATCCTTCATTAGTCCCAGCATTTCCAGATAGCCCTGGGGGGGCACTGTGACGACCGAAGACTCATCAAGAAGCTTCTCCAACCCAGCAGACGCAATCCGTAACTCAGTACGCGGGTGCATGGGGAAAACCAGCGGCGTCTGTCGGCTGATTGTGCTCAACACCCCGAGTAATCGAGCGAGCACCTCTGGATCATCCACATTGGAAGGTCGGTGCAAGGTGACCAGTCCATAGCCCGCTTGTTGGTCGAAGCCTGCCAAACCCGCTAATGTCCTGCTAGCAGGCACCGCCTGGGCGAGGCTATGAAAAAGCGTATCAATCATCACGTTGCCGACAAAGTGAATTTTGTCGGCCGCGATTCCCTCTCGCAGAAGATTTTCCCGTGCATCCTTCTCAGTAATAAAGAGCAACTCAGACAATTGGTCGGTCAGAATACGATTGATTTCCTCCGGCATACCGCGATCACCACTGCGCAAACCCGCTTCTACATGCAGCACAGGGATATGCTTTTTCACCGCAACGAGAGCACATGCAACAGTGGAATTTACGTCACCGACAACTAACACAGCCAACGGTCGCTCCCGGTCCAGCTCTGGCTCAAAGCGTTTCATGATTTCCGCTGTTTGTTGAGCGTGAGAGCCTGAACCCACACCCAGGTCAATGTCAGGTGTAGGAATATTCAGCTGCTCGAAAAAAGCACTCTTCATCGCCTCGTCGTAATGCTGACCGGTGTGTAATAGCCTAGCAGTCAGACCTGAATTACATTGCGCAAATGCACGTATGATAGGCGCAATCTTCATGAAATTGGGTCGTGCACCGACCACACAAAGCACCCGCTCTCGCCCTGACCGAATACCCATAACTAGTCTGCCCTACAGACTAATATTGAGAGTCGCCCTGAGCAAGTTCTCCTGGTATTCATTGGTCTCATCATCGGATCGGCGATCAGTGAATCGGTATTCAAAGGTTGTGTTCATGCGTGAGTTCAATATACGAACCAATACCAATCGGAAGAACCAGTTTTCTGCTTTAGAGAAACTAGTCGGGTCAAAGGGATCATTATCAAAGCGGGCAAAACCGGAAGGGCGTACATCCTCGTAGCCGACCGCGCCGGAAAGAACAAATTTCCTAGAAAGATCGGGCGTTACAGTAAGCACCCAGTCCCCGAAATCGGCCTTTGCGCCATCTTCTTCCCGCGTCTGCTCCGAATAGCTACCGAAAAAAGTGACCTGACCTGGTCGTCCCACGTAGGCATAGCGCAAAGTGAAACGCTCATCAATGATAGGACCATTACTGCTGACGCTAGTGTTGGTTCCAATGCCATCAATAGGAACACCATTGTCGTCAAATCGGATGTCCGGCCCATTGAAAAGCGGGTCATCAAATCCCCCATCACCACCACCAAAACCATCGGAGAAAGAATCCAGTCCGAATGTGGAAAGGTCGCGTTCGAACGTTATGGTCTTCCTATAACTACCCAAAATCTCATGGTTTTTGTAAGAGTGTCTGAAGTTGATTCTAGGAGTCGTACCAAAAAAGCGGTCACCAAATCCCACGGAAACCGCGGTGCGCTCCGATGGAGTCCATACCAGACCTACATCCCAAGCGCTGCCTCCAGTATCACTATTGCTCGTTGTCTGAAAATCATTCCACTCCCAGCCGTAGGTACCATTGACTTGCAGCGTTCTATGGAGCTGGTTGGCGACAGTCAGCGACAAATTCCTCAGCTTAGTGTCCTCACGCGGCACAAACTCGCCAGTGTTGCGATTGAAGACATCGTCCTTATAACCAGTTTTGGAGGCCTGCCCCCTGAAATTCCAGCTAATATCCGGACCTACGCGACCTCTAAGGCTGCCATTAACCGCATGTCTGTCACTATCGGATACATCATTAGCCGAATTGACTACCTCACTATAGGTATAACGCACTCTCGTGCTGAGATCATTCCTCAACCGGCGCTCCATGTAAGGACTTAGCGTATATCGATAAAACGTATTCGTATTGCCGTTCCGGTCCAGCCCATCATTACTATTACCCCGAGAAGAATTAATCCTGTTCTGATCCGCTCTCAAACTGGCATCAAACTTAACCCAATTATCGATCAGTGTTGTTCGGAGCGTGGCAAATATTCTAGGAAAATACTGCTGCCGATCATCTAGCGCATCGCCAGTACAGCCGTCATCCCGCAGATCTCCGTTGGTCAAGGTGTTGAATATGACTGAGGCTGTCACATTGAGCGATGTTCTGGCGGTTTCTACAGAAGCAGTGCCACTAGGCGTGACAAGTGCCACGGCGGTGAAGTCGTTTTTCTTGTTTGCTTTCGTCAAGCATACGTTGTCAGTGTAAATCAGACTAGGAGAAAAAAGCAGACTGGCCTCCCAATTCACCGCTAAAGCATTGCTGGACAGCACGAACGCCCACGACATCAATAGGGATACCTTCAAGAACGCTCGGCAGTAGGCTATTTCCATAACTCGTTATCCGCCTGTTATGGTTTACCCGACCACGTGGCGGCGTAGCTACCCGCATAACCATACGAACCATCACTACCGTAGCTGTACACATAGGGGTTTCTACCGCGTCTGGCACGATTGAGAATCATACCGACCATCTTATCCTCACCAATATGTTCTATCGCCTGAGTAATAGCGTGCTGGGGGGTTTGGTCGGCGCTCACCACGAAGACAATCTGCCCCATGAAACTGGCTAGAATCCCAGCCTCGGTGGTCAGCAGCAACGGCGGTGAATCAAACACGATTACTCTGCTAGGGTCCTCATCGGATAGCTCAAGGATGACCTCCTGGGCTCTTGAGCTGGCCAACAGTTCGTTGGCGTGGGTATGCACTGCCCCGGCGGGTAGAATACGTAGCTTCTCCATATTGGTATCCAATATATAGTCCGCTGGCTTAGCTGTAGGGTCTTGCAGAAGATCAATCAGACCAGGGTTCGACCGCGACACTCCCAGCAACTTTCCTGCTTCCCCCTTGATCGTATCACCGTCGACAAGCAACACATTTTTATCCTGCTCCATAGCAATACTTAGAGCCAGGCAAATCGCGCTAAAGGTCTTCCCATCCCCCTCCAAAGCACTAGTAACAATAATAAGATTTCCGTGAGGAATGGGTGGAGTGGTTGAATCGCCAGATATGTTTATCAACAACGGTCTTTTAATGGAGCGGTACTCTTCAGCAATCGCGCTACGCGGCGTAGTTGGTGTGAGGATGCCTCGGTCTTTAAGGTCTTTGAAAGGTATATTGACCCTTTCCCCAGCACCTGTTTCCGCAGAACGCCCTGTTTGCCTTGAGACGGAAGGTTCTCCCCCGGTAACGGACTGACGCCGGGCAGACATCGATTGCTCGGCGCGTTGAACTGTCGCACTGGACTGCCCATCAGACGAATCAACCCGACTCTCGTCATTCCTGCCTTTACCAATGGCGTTGATAGCTTTCTCAATAATACTCATGTTTAGTCCATGCAGTCGTAGCCAGCGGCCCTCGTTTCATGTGCATCCTCAGCTGGTCAGCAACACCGTCTGACCCATGGTCATGCCCACAAAAACAAGAATCAGACACAGAGAAAGCGAGGTGAAAGCAACCGTATCCTTGCGTTCTTTTCGCTTGTCTTCCCTCTGCAAATTGAGACTGACAGATCCCAGCACGGGTAAGCCTGTGATTGCCATCAGAGTATGAGGGTCAATGACTACTGGGGATATCAGCGAAAACAGCACGCCAACTCCAACGCCGACAAGTATCGCAGCACCTAATACAATCGCGTTCAACAGTAATTTGTTGGGTTCACTGGGCAAAAGCGGCACAAAGGGCGGGTCAATGACCCTGAAGTTAACTGAGCTCGCCTTCTCTTCAACATCCTGACCCAGTCGGGCAAGCGCACGTTTCGACGTCATGGTGCTATGTGCGGAAGTCATTAGCTGGATCTCCCGCTCCATGCGGCTCAACTCAGCTTCAACTTCCGGAATCGTGCCTACCTGCGCTTCAAGCTCCGCCACACGTTCTTCGTGCGCCTGAACACGCGCCTCAAGGCTGGCAATACTGCTCTCCGACTCAGACAAAGCCTTGCGCATATCTAAATAAACAGGGCTACTAGTCAGACCGCCATAAGGCACTTTCGGCACAACCACAGGCGCGATGCCTATGCTGCCTGAATCGCTTTTTCTCCTGTTTGCGCGAACCTCTGCCTGATACTCCGATTGCTCTTTCAATAACTCATCCATCAGTGACTTGGCCTGGCGTACCTCTGGATGCCTGGACGTGTACTTAAGATTCAACGCATTCATACTTTCCGCTAATGTGTAAATCTTTGCATCGAATGGCGTCGGAATTGGAGCCGCTGTCGGCGCGACAATACGTCGAGGAGCCTGACCGCGAGTGATCGGCGGAAGGAATACGGGGTTATATAAGGGATCCTCACCAGCAATCTGCCTCTGAAGCTCCAGCATGCGGTTCTCCTCTTCCACCAGAGACTGCTGGGCCTGCTGCAGAGCAGTGCGCTCCGCCCCGAGGGTCCTGTAAAACCCTCCCTCGACACCCAGGATATCGAAATGCTGCTGCTTGAACTGAGCCACGTCACCTTCCATAGCCATCAGGTTGTCTTCGTACTCACGAATTTTATCGTCCAAGTAGTCAAGAGACCCCGTAACGTCTTCACGTTTACCACTCAGTGAGCTTTCAATAAAAACGGTAACCAGCGCCTGTGCAATACGCTTTGCTGTCTCTCGATCAGGGTGCTGAACAGAGATCGAGTACAACGAGCGCTGTTGATGCTCACCACCCGAAAGACTAATCCGATCCTTCAAATCAGAGATCAACATACCCTGTTCTTGCGGGGTGGTAACTTCGAGGTCTAAATCCGTCATGCGCATCAGCTTTTCCAGGTTTGGCCGACTGAGCAGCGTGCGACTGAGCAGCTGGATGCGATCTTCTGTGTTGGGTTGAATGGTAAGCCCCTGGAGAAGCGGCTTTAGCAGAGAATTTGTATCTACATAGACCCTTGCCGATGCCACATAGGATTCAGGAAGTTGCCAAACCCAAAACCATCCCAAGACGGCAATAGTCCAAGACACGCCCAACGCCAGCCAGCGATGCCGCCAGACGCCCCAAATAACCGAGAAAACCTGCGCAAGAATTTCCTGCATCTAATCCCTCTAAGACAAACAGTCCCTCACGCCCTAAAACCAGGACTCAGCGATAATAATTATATCACCTGGCATTACTGCAACGTTGGCAGTTATATCGCCCTCCTTGACTAGATCATTCAGGCGTAAATTATAAGTCACCTGCTTGCCATCTACCATTCGCACCAATACGGAGTTATTGCCGTCAGCGTACTCCGTGAGCCCACCTGCAGCAATCATAACATCGAGCAGGGTCATGTGTTTCTTGTAAGTAATCTGCTTTGGCGACGTGGCCTCTCCCATTACACGAACCGATTGCTCTGGGACGCCGCTGAACCCGCTTACCGTGACACTCACCACAGGCTGCCGGACATACTCCGCATAAGCCTCCTCAATATCGCGCGCCAACTGTGTAGACGTTTTGCCGCTGGCATGCAGATCCTCTACGAGATGAGTCGTTAACTTGCCGTCTGGCCGAATGGTACTGGATGAACTTAAATCCTCATTACCCCAGACAAAGATGTCTACTGAGTCGCCAGGACCAAGCACATAATCGTAGTCGACATCAACATTTCTCTGCGCATCGGGCACAGGCGGGTAATCCGTACCAGAGCAGCCCACAGAAAAAACGACGACGATCACCAGCGAACACCCGTTGGCTTTTGTCAGCAACCGCACGAGGAAAGACAGTGCGTCTTTAATATTATTCATTTGTGACTCCATGTATCATGGTGGCAGCCATGAGATGACTGTGCAATTTTATCATGTGGCTTTCCTATTAATCAGCCACCGGGCAAACATTGTGAACAGCATCACAGACACCATCCTGTACGATTATTCTATGTGATCCAGGCCCGTTCACAGCGCCCTCGAGTCCACCTAGGTCAACCAAAGTGCAGCCACGATCATTCCAGGGCGCCTGCAAATATTGATATCTCCACAAAACGACCTTCAGTCTGATCCACTTTATCATTATCCGTTTCAAGCCCCAGAGCCGCTGTATTAGCTAATATTATCCTGTTAGCGCCCACACCAGCTGCTATCAGGTATTCCTCGACCGTGTCTACGCGCAATTGCGCAAGCTTCTGACCACTCTCGTTGCTCAATGACTGTGCCGGTCTGTAACTGATGAGGGCCGACACTTCTGGGTGCTCAAGCAAGAATGCCACTACTTGGTCAAGCACGCCCCAGGCATCATAATCCAGTGCATCAGTATCACTGGTAAATTGGACGGAAAAACCCTGCTGCAGTTCCGCAAGGCTGGTATTACCGGTCGATCCAGACACTATCCTCCCTAGACTGCCCCGAGAAAGGCCAAGACCGCCTCCTTGCTCGGCTAGCGGTATTGGGTTTGCCACAGCGGAAGCATGGCGGCCAACACCGCTTGATAGCACCCAGGCGAGATTCTCTATGCCCAAGGTATTTGCCAGTCGCTTTGCCGCATCTGGCGGCACCACGTCCCTGGCCAGGAAAGCCAAAGCGACAGCGAGCATGATAGGAATACCCATCCCGGCAATGCGCCGCACGGCACCGAGACGATCAACGGCATTAATCTGGTCCGCCCGCAACGCGGGCTCAACGTGTTCTGGTCCGCGCCGCATTGCTGGCTTTGACTCACCGTCTGCAGCCGACAAAACTTCAACATAATCATGCTCTTTGGCACTCTCGTTACCCACAGCCACGGCATCCTGGTGCGGCGCAGCATCAGCCTCACACGTATCTGCATCGGTCTGATTAAGCCCGAGCTCAATGTCCCCAAGGTCACTGGCCACTGCAGCCGCCCCAGCGTTAGGCGCTGGCTCCGACTCGGAACCCTCTTCCTTTTTTTTTTCAGCCACCTGTCCATTCAAGTCCAAGGCAACAGGCGTTTTGCCGTCCTCAGGGCGTGCGGCTGTCTCTCTATCGTCGGTTGATTCTTGGACAGGAGCCTTAATCCAGTCGTTAGTTATGGGTGGCAAAAATTCGGAAGGCAGGAAACCAGTACCTGCGGCAAGCCCTTCTCCCTGTAACTCGCGAATGACCACCTCGACATCCTTGACCTCGATAGAGTGGCGCTCCTCCACACTGCCCAATAGGAACAGCCGACTGCAAATCAGATTTATTCTGCGCGGGATACCTTCGCTGAATTTATGTATTAGCGGAAATATCGCCCGGTCTATGGCTGGGTCGCCTCGCCACTGCACAGATTGCAGTCGATGCATTACATAGGCCTCGGTCTCATCCTCCTGAAGACCCTCGATATGACTGGCCGCGACGATGCGCTGGTGTACTTGCTCCATGTCGGGGCTCATGACGAGATCGCGCAACTCAGGCTGCCCCAGCAAAAAAACCTGCAATAAAGGCTCGCCGCCTTGTTGAATATTCGTCAGCAGACGCAACTCCTCCATCGCCGTTAGGGCCAAATCTTGAGCCTCATCGACAACCAATAGCGCGCGCCTATTCTCCTTTTGCCATCTATTGAAGCGCTCAGACAAGCGCAGCAATAATTCAGATTTCGGCTGACCCGTTGATTCGATACCAAAGGTGTAGGCCACTGACCGAAGCAAGTCATCTGCCTGCAACTGGGTACAGACCAATTGCGCTACTGTGACCCTCTCTCTCGCTAGACCTTCCAGCAAGTCTCCGATCAGGGTCGTCTTGCCTGTGCCAGGCCTGCCTGTGATCATGACAAAGCCCTCGGCACGCCGAAACGCATACGTCATATAGGCGTACGCCCTGGTATAGCTTTCATGTTCAAAGCAGAACCGGTGATCCGGGCTGAGTCTGAAGGGCTCAGCAGCCAAGTTGTAAAAGACTTCGTACATCAACGGAAATCACGGGAAAGAACCCAAGCTTCACAGACTTTTTCACCCTTTGCAAGGACGGTCAGTAGCAGCGTACCGCTACTCTAACAAGGCGTTGCACCCGAAGAGCAGCCTTAGAAGAGCTCATCCTCAAACGTCACGATATCGGCTGACGACCGGTACTCCTGGACACACGAGCTCATGTCACCCGCACAGCTACCGCCGCCAGCAATAGTGCCTAACCCAGGTAGAAACCCCCGGAGCACATCTTAACTTGTTGATTTAATGAGATATTAATGTCTGCTAGACTACAGTAGTAAGCTGCCGTCTGGCAGGGCTTGTGACCGCTGTCGCAGACCGCTGGCACGGCACATGACCATTGAGGGCAACGGATGGTACAGTACGCCGGTAGCGCACGCCCTGCTTTGCCAAACGGTAGGCCGCGGGACGAACTCCAAATCGAAGCAGGTGCAGGGGGGATCAGTGAGCAGTTTCAGGGACAAACAAAGTGGGGCGGGCATGTCCGATAGACAACCGACCCAATCCGGCACCATTAGTAGAAGACGCTTTTCCAGGCGAGCGCTAGCTGGCGGGGCCGTATTGGCTTCCCTTGGCAACCGCTCCGCCTGGGGGCAAACTGTCGTCGGCTGCATGTCGGTGACAACCATAGCCTCGTTCAATCCCTCCACGGGCATGTTCGTCTCTGCACCTGGCGGCCGACCGGAGCACGACGAAACCCTGGCCGCAGAGATACATGAAGTATCTGTCCCGTTTGATGGCGACTATCTGGGATCAGGACCGGGTACCGATGGCGTAACCATCTATTCCACCTGCGAGGATCCTGTCGAGCTTGATGTGGTCTGTCTCGTGGAAGGCCCCGCCTGCCCACCCTGAAATCAGATAACACCAGGGCCCGCTGCATCAACCGCGTTACTCCCTCTAATAAGAATTAGCGCACCAACACTAGAGCGAAATTTTCTATGCAGTGGTGTATAAAAACCATGGGGCGTTTTTATGATCCCAATGAGGATACGGTCATCTACTACGACATAAACAGCGGAGATACGCACCTGCTCAGCGACTTTGCAGCCTATGTTATAACGCAATTTCAAGAAGGCCCTTTGACGGCGGAAGAACTGACAATCAAAGTCTCTCCGTGTCTGGAAACTTTAGACTTTTCTGATCTGGAAAAAACAATCCAGGACATACTTGAGGAGCTATCTGCTCTCAACATCCTAACGCGGGTTTAAATGCAGGCTGTCGGCAATTTGACGAATAAACTGTTTCATAAGCAGTTAAGGACTGGAAGCCTGGCGCTCCAGGTCGGCCCTTATACCTATTCTATTCAGAGCGACCTACCCATCGTTGCTGAAGGTATACGAGCACTGTACCGTGATTTCGTTCTCGTTGATCCTCAGAATTTTATTGATTACAAAATTTCTATTCGCCACGGCGGTCTGTTGCAGCGCCTACGCAGACAAACTCAATTCTACTTCGATGGGACACGACCTTTTGCACCCATACCGATTGGGCAAGCATACGCTTTTCTTGAGTGGGGCATGAACTGGTGTGTGTCGCTACATGCCAATGAATACCTTAAACTGCATGCAGCTGTAGTATCCAGTGAACGGGGCGCAATTATCATGCCCGGCGTACCCGGCTCTGGTAAAAGCACACTCTGTGCAGCTCTCGGTCTCAGAGGCTGGCGCATCCTATCTGACGAACACGCTATGCTGATTCCCGGCACAGTTAATGTCGTACCGCTATGTCGCCCAGTCAGCCTTAAAAATGAAAGCATTGAAGTGATTCAACAATTCTCAGCCGAAGCTATTTTGGGCCCGACTAGCCAGAAAACGCACAAGGGCCGGGTAGCGCACATGAAGGCAGACCTACACGCTGACAGTCACAACGCATCTCCACTCCCGGCAGCATGGATGATCTTCCCCCGATTCTGTCCAAACGAGCGCCAACAAGTCACATTGAGGCGGCGCTCCGACAGCTTCATTCTCGCCGCCTACCATTCTTTTAATTACAGTCTGCTTTGTGAATCTGGTTTCGAGTCGATGGAGAAACTTATTAATTCAGTGGCTTGCTTTGATCTCGTATATCATGATCTTAACTGGGCCGTGCATACAGTGAATCAACTGGTGGGACATCCAGACAACGAATGAGTTTTCTGCTTCAACAGGCGCTAATTGATCCTAGCGCTGCGACCAAGATGCATCCGAGACAGCAGGGAGCACTAATCTCTCAAGCCCGGAATTCCAGATTACTGGCGTCTCTTGCTGTGGTACTGAAGGACAGCGGCAACATGGAGACACTCCCTGAGAAAATGCGACGGCATCTCCGCTCGGCCCTAGTTATCCATGCAAAGCAGAAAATGGATCTCAACTACGAGACCGATAGGATTCGTTCGATTCTTCGCTCCGCTGATGAAAATTTACTCTTGTTAAAAGGAGGCGCTTACATACAGGCAGAGTTGCCCGTGGGCAAAGGTCGCCTTATTACGGACATCGATATTCTGGTGTCTCGGAAAAATATTGAAAATGTAGAACGTACGCTCAAAGCCGCAGGATGGGAGGGAAGTCAGATCGACGACTATGACGACCACTACTATCGTAGATGGGGGCACGAAATTCCTCCTCTCATTAGTCACAGGCGCGGTACGACACTTGATGTGCATCACAACATCCTGCCCCCAACCGCAGGGCCCAATGTAGATGCATGCCTACTTCTGAAGGATGCTATCGAGATTGCGCCAGGAATTTTCACCCTGTCATGGCGCGACATGGTTATACACAGCGCCACACACCTTTTCCACGAAGGGGAGTTTCATCACGGACTGCGCGACCTCTGGGATCTAGACAGAATGCTGCGGGACTTTCCCGATCGGGATCCACATTTCTGGAACGAACTGCTGGAAAGGGCGGAAAGACTGCAATTGCAAGTCTCTCTATTCCACGGCCTTAACTATACGCACAAGGTATTTGGGACACCTCTCCCCGCAGGACTATTGAGAGAGGCTCGCGACAGGGCACAAAACGTTGCGAAGCCTATAGTAGATTTTCTGTATCTGCGCGCTTTTAGGCCCGATCATCCTGACAGCAGGCTCCTTTTTACGGGGCCGGCGTTATTCTTGCTATACGTGAGGTCGCATTATCTGCGCATGCCAATCTATCTGCTGCTGCCGCATCTGACACGTAAGCTGTGGAAAAGGTGTTTCCAAGATGACTCTGGAGCCCCATTGGGATTGGATAATAAGACTGGAAAAACCGCAAATCAATAAAGCGTGGGAATCATAACCGCCAGACGTCTAGGCCGGCAGCCTCCAAACCTCCACGGTCCAATGCCGACTTGATATCGACTAATATCGCATTTAAGTCCATCATTGACGCGAATGCATGAACGTCCATATTCAAGTAATATTCATGCGGCACAGCGAGAATAATGGCCTGGCAGTGATGCAGCTCATGTTGCCCGCAGAGTTCGATACCATACTCCTCCCTTGCCTCAGTACAATCGGCAAGAGGATCGTGTACCAGCACTTTACAACCGTAATCCGATAGCTCATCGACGATATCTATTACCCTTGAATTACGTAGATCAGAACAGTTCTCCTTAAACGTAAGACCCAGTATGGCGACACGGGCACCACTCACTGCATGACCGCGACGCGAGAGACGCTTCACAGTCTGTTCAGCTACAAACTTTCCCATAGTGTCGTTCGTTTGACGACCCGCAAGAATGACCTGCGGATGGTGGCCAACCGCCTCTGCTTTGTAAGTCAGGTAATAGGGATCTACTCCTATACAATGCCCTCCTACAAGACCGGGGCGAAAGGGCAGAAAATTCCACTTGGTACCCGCAGCCTCGAGCACATCTAACGTATCAATGTCTAGCCGATTGAAAATAAGAGCTAATTCATTCATCAACGCTATATTGAGATCACGCTGCGTATTCTCGATCACCTTAGCTGCCTCGGCGACCTTGATGCTGGGTGCGAGGTGTATGCCCGCCTTGACTACCTCTCCGTAGAGTTCGGCAACACGAGCCAGCGTCTCAGGGGTATCGCCGGACACAACCTTGGTTATCGTCTCAAGCTTGTGCTCCCGGTCACCGGGGTTAATGCGCTCCGGAGAATACCCGACGAAGAAGCCATCCTGCGCCGAATTAACATCTCTTCCTAACCACGGCATACCCGACGTCTTCTCCAGCAACGGCACACAGACCTCCTCGGTGCAGCCGGGATAGACCGTCGACTCAAATATTACCGTGGCGCCACCCTTCATATTGGCGCCCACAGATCTGCAGGCATCTTGCAACGGTGATAGGTCAGGTCGACGTGCGTGGTCAATGGGGGTTGGCACGACTACAATGATCAACCCTGCTTCAGACAAGGCTTTCGCATCACTCGTGAACTCGAGAAGCGAGGCCTGGGCGAGTTGTTCCGGCTCCACTTCGCGACTGGGGTCCTTGCCCGCCCGATAAAGGGCCAGCTTTTCTTCACTGAGATCCAAACCGATGGTCGGACGGAAACGCCCAAGGGCTACCGCCAAAGGCAAACCCACATAACCTAGACCAACTACAGCGACAGTCTCTCGCACTCCCATACCCGATTTATCCTTTTCTTGCACCAGCGAGTCAACATTCTAATAGGCATTGCTGGCTATCAAACACACGGATAGTCAATATCTGTCATGAACTGTTGAAAAATTATTCTATCCTTACAATACCCGCCAGATACCCTACCCTTAATTGAGGGTGGACGATAAACCGCATTCACTTAAACCTGATTGAGTCCCGGTTTTTATTGTGTGCTGCGCTTCCCACTTATATGCTGACAGCATGTACACCAGGGGAACAGAAGTATAGTGTTTCTTCAAATACACCGCTATTGCGCAACGTGACGTGGTACTCGATTTGTTAAGTTTAGACTTCGAGGCTCAGTCCGGCATTCTCAGCAACATCGGCTTATATAGCTATGGCTCTGCCCTGCTTGCCTATATCGTGCTGATTATCCTGACATTTATTTCACGACGCAATACACCCTTCGGTTACACTCTGCTGACTGCCTGCTGTCTCACCGCACTCTGGGCCGCTGTAGTCACGTCGTCAGTATTCGCGGTCACGTCGCAAGGGCTCCCAATTCAGCTGACCGAGGCTGGTCGAAATGCCGCCTGGATATTCTTACTGCTGAGTCTAATCAGCCTCAAGCTCCGGGGCACGAATCACTTCCTTGCCAATAGCCGATGGATACCCTGGTACATCGTGGGCGTAGCGTTGATTCTGCTGACTACGCTGAGTGCGGCACTGATTGACTACCTCACACCCGCCTTTTTTGACACGCTTCTCAATGTGGGCTTTGGAATATGGCTGGCCATGACGATCCTTGGACTACTACTGCTCGAGCAGCTCTTTCGAAACAGTGATGACATTGACCTGTGGGCGACCAAACATTTCTATGTAGGTCTTGGGATAATGTTCGCCTACGATCTCTTCATGTATGCCGAAGCACTACTTTTTCAAACGTTGGATCCCGATACGTGGCAGGCCCGAGGTTTTGTGAACACCATGGCGGCGGTACTGATCGCTACCAGTGTCGGTCGCATCCGAACCGACAACTCCTCAGGGATCAGACCCGGCATTCATTTATCGCGTCACGTTGCCTTTCATACCCTTACCCTAATGGCCTCGGGTATCTATCTCATTACCATGGCTTTGGCAGCCTACGTGATCAGTTATCTCGGTGGCAGCTGGGGAACAGTCCTGCAGATCGTATTCCTTGTCGCTTCGGGCCTAGTTCTTACAGTTCTGCTCTTTTCCGGACAGATCAGGGCACGCTTTCGCGTCTGGCTGAGCAAAAACTTTTTCAGTTATAAGTATGACTACCGTACCGAGTGGCTAGAGTTCACGCGGATTTTAGCCAGCGGTGGCAATGATATTCCCGAGAATGTTACTAGAGCTGTAGCAAAACTCGCGAAGAGTCCGGCGGGCATATTGTGGAGCAGGAGCGAAGACGGACGGTTTGGTATTGTGAGCAATTGGGCAATGCCTTCACCTAAGACAGATATAGATATGACCGAATTGTCTCAGTGGCTGGAGGTAAACGAGTGGATAATCGACTTGCGTGAGTGGGGCAAGGTACCCGATCTATACAGAAACCTTCAATTGCCACACGCCTTAATTGATATTCCGCGCGCATGGCTATTGATTCCGCTGGTTTTTGGCGAACGCGTGCAGGGCATACTATTGCTGCGCGAGACAGATCTGACAAATGATCTCAATTGGGAGGACCGGGATTTGTTAAAAGTGGCAGGCCGGCAGGCCGGCAGCCACCTGGCACAATACCAAGCAGACAAAGCTCTGGTTGAGTCTCGTCAGTTTGAGGCATTTAACCGGCTGTCTGCTTACGTCATACACGATCTGAAGAATATTCTCGCACAACTATCGCTTGTAGTGTCAAACGCTGAGAAGCACAAAGATAATCCCGATTTTATCGACGACATGGTGAACACTGTCAGTAATACAGTCAACCGAATGAACAATTTGATGTCACAACTACGCAGTGGGGAGTCACAACTGAAAAGGGCAGAGTTCAGCATCCAAGAACTCTTAAAACAGTTGATTTCTGACTTTGAGCACCGACAACCTGTACCGAAGCTGTTAGTAGAAGCAAGCGATGCACCGATACTGGAGTGTGATCGCGATCGACTCCAGGCCGTCTTTGAGCATCTGGTGCAAAACGCCCAAGAGGCCACTGGGCGAAGCGGACAAGTGACAATCACTCTAAGCAGTCAAGAAGGTGCCGCTGTGGTGGAAATTGAGGATAATGGTGTCGGAATGGACGAGCACTTCATTAGGCACCGACTATTCAGGCCGTTCGATTCGACCAAGGGGCTTACAGGAATGGGTATCGGAGCATTCGAGAGTCGTGATTTTGTCCGCAGCCTCGGGGGAGAGATCAGCGTGCAGAGTACGCCCGGTATAGGATCACTGTTTCGTGTTCAGATCCCCCACTCCAAAGGCACTGAAAAACAGACCGAGCGTCCGGTCGTCGAGGCAATAATTACGTGAAGGATCAGAAGAAAAACCTGCTTGTCGTCGAAGATGACAAGGGTCTGCAAAGCCAACTGCGATGGGCTTTTGATGGATTTGAAGTGGCCGTTACAGGGGATCGATCTGAGGCCATTTCCCGACTACGCCGATCGCAACCCGGTGTCGTGCTGCTTGATCTTGGCCTCCCACCCGATCCAGGCGGCGTCAGCGAAGGCATGGCTACACTCGAGGAAATATTGTCTTTGGCACCCTCAACAAAGATTATCGTGGTTACTGGAAACGACGACCGAGCCAACGCGGTTAAGTCAATCGCATTAGGTGCTTACGATTTCCATCAAAAACCAGCTGACCCTGAGCTGCTATCCCTGCTGGTAAACCGGGCACAGCATGTCTATGAATTAGAGCATGAAAACCGCAGACTGCAGACGCATGATCAAAATATGCCCTTGAAAGGAATCATCGCCGCCAGCCCCCCAATGATTAAGGTCTGCAGGACTATCGAGAAGATTGCGCCAACCAACATCACTACGATGTTACTTGGCGCAAGCGGAACAGGCAAAGAAAGATGCGCGCAGGCACTGCATGAATTGAGCCTGCGTTCCGACGAACCTTTGGTCACTATAAACTGTGCTGCCATTCCAGAAAATCTGCTTGAGAGCGAGTTATTTGGTTATGAGAAGGGTGCTTTTACAGGCGCTGCAAAGCAGACGCCAGGCAAGATCGAGTACGCTGATAAGGGGACTCTTTTTTTGGACGAAATTGGCGACCTACCATTGGAGCTGCAGGCTAAATTGCTGCGCTTTCTTCAGGAGCGTGTTGTCGAGCGCATAGGTGGGCGGAAGGAAATCTCTGTTGACGTCAGAATACTCTGCGCCACACATCAGAATCTGCAGAATCAGATCAAGCAAGGCCTGTTTCGCGAGGACCTTTATTACCGAATCAGTGAGATGGTGCTGGAGATTCCACCACTGAGGGATCGCGAGGGCGATATCCTCCTGATGGCAAAGTCCTTTCTCAACGTGTGGGGTCAAGAATACAAGCGCTCAGCACTAAATTTCTCCGCAGAGGCAATTGCAGCCATCGAAGCCTACGACTGGCCAGGAAACGTAAGAGAACTGGAAAGCCGGATAAAACGGGCAGCGATAATGGCCGACGGCAACCAGGTCACCAGTGAAGATCTGGAGCTGGGCGATCTACGTGCCACGCGAATGCCATTGAATCTGAAGGAGGTTAGAGAAGATGCTGAACGCCGGGCCATCACGCGCGCCCTAAGCCACAGCAACCAAAATATTAGCGACGCCGCTAGCGCACTTGGCATCACTCGGCCGACACTCTATAACTTGATAGAGAAACTCGGGCTAAAAGTGTAACGCAAGGTAAATGAGCTGCCACGGACTCACCACGCTCATACTAATTTGCCGCCGCAAGTATTTCTGCTTCGTGCCGCCGGAACGCGGTGTTCTCTGGGTCTAGTTCTCTAGCACGGCCAATCGAGCGCTTTGCTGCCGCTAGCTGTCCGTTTCTCAATTGCGCCATCGCCAGCGTGTCATAGACGGCGCTGGAGTTCTCGTAAATTGCTGCAGCGCTCTCAGCATAATGAAGTGCATCCTCAGGATCGTCATCAAGAAGGCACCATGCGAGGTTGTTAAGCGCTCGTCCGTGGTCCGGACGGAGTCGCAAGATCGCCTGATACTGATCGGTCGCTGCCGCAAGATCTCCCCCCCTGGCATAAAACTCCCCTAGCCTCTCAAGCGCGACCACATCGTCCGGGTGGTCATTCAGCCAGTGTGTCAATAATTGAATCGCACCACGCGCATCGCCAAGGCGATAACGCTGAACTGCCAGGGCAACCAGGTTCTCACTCACGGGCTGGCTATCATATACCATCTCGAAGAGGCGTCGAGCATCGGCACCGTTACCCTTATTTTGGTCAGACCAAGCCTCAAGCTTCATGACCTCTGGATTGTTAGGAGCCATGTCCAGCAATTCACTCAACAGCCTATCAAAGCGTTCGAGTTGCTCCGTTGCCAGCGCTAGCCTGGCATTGGCCAACTTTACGTGAAAGTGGTCTGGCCCTAACTCGGCCGCTTGCTGCAACTCTGCAATCATTCGCCTGTCGCTGCCCATCTCTGCGTAGGTTTTAGCTAACAGATAATGGTACTGGGCAATGCCCGGACGTAATTGCACGAGATCCTGCAACGCATAAAGCGCCTGGTCGAGACGACCGTCTGCCAGATCTGACAGCGCCAAGGTCTCGAGGGTCTCAGGAAGCGCTTTCTCCTGCTCGGTAAAGCCACGCATAAGAAACGTCGCTTCGTCTAACTCGCCTCGGGCGACATGATAACGAACAATAGCCAGCCGCGGTTCAACTGCGCGCAGGTCGGCAGCCGACGCCTTTCGCAGGATCTCCAACATCTCCTGCTCACGACCCTCAGTGGCGAAGGTCGAAGCCAGCGCCATCCAGGCCCTCATATGGTCAGGATGGCGTTGAATAATCTCCCGGTAATATTGCCTGGCAGCATCGTAGTCTGTCTCTAACAGCGCAAACTCTGCCAGACCCATAGCCGCCTCCGGGTCTCCAGGCCGCAGTTCCCGCGCAGTCGCAAAAGCTGCTTTCGCACTTTCCCCATCATTGCCGGCGAGATAGGCCCTCCCTAACAGCATATAGGGCGTCGCATCGCTTGGATTTCTGGCACGATACGCCTCCGCGGCCTCCAGGGCCTTGGCAATGCGCTGGTGACGCAAATGATTGAGAACTAGCAAGATATCAGCCTGATCATAGCCGGGATAATCCGCGAGAAGATCCTGCAATATGCCCTCGCCCAAATCCTCAAATTCACCCGTCGCCTGCTCACCTGCCGCCAAGTAGGCTGCGCCCAACTGCGCTCTGACAGCCAGAGAATCCGGGCGCAACCCACGTAACCGAGTCAGTACTTCCACGGCATCGACGTTTCGCCCCAAACCCACCAGTGCACGCGCCATCAGCTCAAGCGCTTCCCCATCATTGGGTTGTTTACGCAAAAGAGGACGCAACAAACTCTCGGCATTCCTATAACCCCCGCGTACCAATTCTATTTTTGCCGCCAGTCGCACCCCTGCAGCGCTATCAGGAACATGACGAAGAAACTCATAGGCACGGCTCAATGCCAACTCAATCGAACCAGGTTCATGTCCGAGCAAGCCCAGCTCAAGATTGAGTGCGGCGAGGTAGTAAAGACTCTGTGGATACGCGGCGACATCGTCAACGTTACGTACAAACGTTTTTCTTGCACCATAAAGTTTATCTTTATTTTGCATCAGTATCAGGCCTTTGAGAAACCTGAAGCTATCACTCGTTTTTACACTTTGGTGACTTTCCTCCAACTCGATTAGATCGCGACGCGCACTCCGAATATTACCCGTGTAAACCTTCCACAGAGCAACATTGAGAAGTGCTTGAGCACTGACACCCGCTAGCGCTATGTATTGATTGTAAGCAGCCAACGCCGCGGATGCCTGTCCACGCGCACTTTCCACGTCACCGAGTAAACGCCAGGCCGGCGCATATTTCGGATAACGGGCTACTATATCTAGCAGCGCTTCACGAGCGTCCTCATAACCCGTTGTATCCATGGCGATCCTGGCCGCTACTACTTCGGCGTATACCGAGACCGTCTCGTTCTGCAGTGCCGCCTCAATAGTTTCCATTGCCAATGCGGGCTTATCTTGCTCTAGCAGAGATCCCGCCTTGGCCGCCTGCACAGTGGATCGTCCCTCCGCAGTCAAGCCGTCAATAGACAGGCCGTCGAGCGTGTCCAATTCTCCGGTAGCCAGCAGTATCTCAGCGCGCAGCGGAATCAGCTCATTGGGAGACCCGCCCGCCTCATACGTCTTTGCCAGCCAGTGCTCCGCATCTGCCAATCGGCCCTCCTCATACAGCACGTTACCCAGCAACAGGCTCGCCTCTAAATTCCCGCCGTCCCGCTGAAGCGCTTTTTTCAATTCCGCGATCGCGAGTTTCCGCTCTCGACTTTTAACCAGCAAAATCTCACCCTGCGAGGCGTCGAGGATTTTTTTTGCCTGCGCAACATGCTCCTCGGGTGACGGTTCGCCCCCGCAGGCCAGCAGAGCCAGGCACAAAAACGCTGCGAGCGAGGCGCTCGTAAAGGGTTTCCACTGTCCACCCACACTTATTCTCCGGTTCGCCATGTCAGTACATTGCCACAAAAGGCTCGCAAAAATCATTATTCATCCACTGCTTTGCCCAGCAAGATCAGAATCGGCCAAATCATATGCCGCTGGGTTGCTGCCTAAGACTCGCAAGACTGCGCGCCAACAGGTTAAGCTCTAACGCGGCGTGAGCTCGGCGATAACACCATCCATGCAACGATGAAGTAAAGCCAAAACATTCTCGAATCCTGACTCGCTGCCAAAATACGGGTCCGGAATATCTTCTATAATTTCACCCACTGCCCAAGATCCAACAAGGGATATGCGTTCACGCCATTGGGGGGGAGAGTTATTTTGTAACCAGGCTAGATTTTTTTTGTCCATTGCGAATATGTAGGCGTGTCGCTCAAAGTCTTCCACTACGACCTGCCTCGCCCGAGATTTCCTCAGGTCGATTCCCTCTCTTGCACAAATCTTTCGTGCACGAGCATCCGCAGACTGCCCCGGAAGTCCAACATGGGTGCCCGCAGAGCGAACAAGCACTTTGCGCTCCATTCCTCGCAGCTTCAGCTCCTCATATAGAAGAGCTTCCGCCATAGGAGATCGACAGATATTGGCGGTACACACCATCAGAATCCCAACGGACGACCTACGTCTGAAAAGCTTCATGCGGACTCATTCACAGTTCGAATTTATCTACATTGTCCCAAAGGCAAATTCATCGCACAATCGACCCGCCACAACGCTAACCAATAGGCTACAATAACGCCTTCTTTTCGATTAACACACATTGCTGCAACATGTCAGAACTGATCCATGAATCCATTTTCGAGCGCGCAGCGCAAGCACCAAATTCGGCCGCCCTGCTATTCAAGGACAAAACGTTTAGCTATGCCCAGCTGAAGATGCGGGTCGATGCGGTGGCATCAGCTTTGCTCAAACAGGGCATCCAACGCTCTGATCGAGTTGCGGTTTATCTGCCAAAACAGCCAGAAACTGTTTTTAGTCTCTTTGGCACTGCAGCCGCCGGCGCCTGCTTTGTGCCCATTAATGCATTATTGAAACCTCGTCAAGTTGCACATATCCTGACGGACTGCAATGTCCGGACACTGATTACCTCGGCGCCACGCCTTACAACCCTGTTAGCCGTGCTCATGAATTGCCCCGATCTGCATACCATCGTGGTCGTAGAGGATGAGGTGCCGGATTGCGCTGATAGGCTGTCGCAGCGCGTACTCAGTTTCTGCCAATTCTGTCGATCACCTGCCGGGGACACCGGGCGACACCGTGTTATTGATACGGATATGACAGCCATCCTCTATACCTCGGGTAGCACCGGCAGCCCAAAAGGCGTTATTTTGTCCCATCGGAATATGGTGGCAGGCGCAAGGAGTGTGGCAACCTACCTTCGCAACACATCCGAGGATCGCTTGCTGGCCGTGTTACCGCTCAGCTTTGATGCCGGTCTGAGCCAGTTGACAACGGCGTTTTCCGTCGGGGCCTCAGTGGTTCTTATGGACTACCTGCTACCGCGAGATGTTATACGGTCTGCAGCCCGTTATACGGCCACTGGACTGGCCGCAGTGCCGCCGCTGTGGAATCAGCTCAAGGACCTGGACTGGCCCGCCGAGGTAGCGAGCTCTCTACGATACATCACCAATACTGGCGGGGCGATGCCAGTTTCAACCACCCGCAAATTGCAGAAAAGGCTACCTGAAACGGATATCTACCTCATGTATGGCCTGACGGAGGCATTCCGCTCAACTTACCTACCACCCGAGCAAATCGGTATTCGACCAGAGTCAATGGGCAAAGCCGTTCCAAATGCGGAGATTCTCGTCGTCAACGAGGCAGGGGAGGAGTGCGCGCCGAACGAGCCTGGAGAACTGGTCCACCGAGGCGCACTGGTCAGCTTGGGCTACTGGAACGACCCGGAAAAAACAGCGGCGCGTTTTAAGCCCTGTCCGCTGCGGCCAAATGAAATCCCGACCAACGAGCTCGCCGTATGGTCAGGCGATGAAGTGGTGCAGGACGAAGAAGGTTATCTGTATTTCATCAGCCGCAAGGATGAGATGATCAAGACATCCGGCTATAGAGTCAGCCCTACCGAAATAGAGGAAGTAGCATATCAGTGTGAGCAGGTGGCCGGCGCAGTCGCGCTTGGCGTTCCGCATGCCATTCTAGGTCATGCAATTCTTTTGTTAGTAGCACCAGATGCATCTGAGTCTGGCATCTTCGAAATTGGTGAACAAGTACTCGCCCATTGTCGCAATGAACTTCCCAATTTCATGGTGCCCACCGAAGTCATCACGCGCGAGTCACTGCCACAGAATCAGAACGGCAAAGTCGATAGACGATTATTGTCTGAAGAGTATCACGACCTGTTTCTGGAAGCATCCCTATGAGCGATCAAGGCAGCAACAAGCCCCCACCGCAGCACGCACCGATGAGCCAGTTCGACGTGGTGGAAAATTGCTTGCAGATTGGGGGCATACCCCTCACCGAGGTCGCCCAGCGTATCGGCAAAACACCATTTTACGCGTACGACAGAGAAGTGATGGCAAACAAGGTCCACACGCTTCGCAAAACGCTCCCGGATGGGATCCAACTGCACTACGCAATGAAAGCTAACCCAATGCCGGCGGTGGTTCAACATTTGGCCGACCTGACCGATGGCCTCGATGTCGCTTCAGCGGGAGAATTGCGCATCGCCCTGGCCACCGGCGTCTCTCCAACCTGCATAAGTTTTGCGGGTCCTGGAAAATCCGACGAAGATCTTCAGCTAGCGGTCGACAGCGGGGTCATTATCAATATGGAGTCGACCGGTGAGATGCAACGGATCGCCGCACTGGCCAGGGCAGGCGGGTCACGACCGAAGGTGGCTGTGCGCGTCAACCCGGATTTCGAGCTCAAAGCTGCTGGCATGAAAATGGGTAGCGGGCCCAAGCCATTTGGCGTTGATGCTGAAGCAGTACCCGCCATGTTGGACACCCTGAGCAAACTGCCGCTGGACTTTATGGGTTTCCACATTTTCAGCGGTTCGCAGAACCTTCGCGCGGAGGCAATCATCGAAGCCCAGTCGAAGACTTTCGAGCTCGCCTTCCGTCTGGCCGGGGCAGCCCCCTCACCCGTGCGCTGGCTAAATATCGGCGGCGGGTTGGGCGTACCCTATTTTCCCGGTGAGCTAACGCTGCCGCTGAACGACATCGCAACACACCTAGGGCTGCTATTACGCTCGGCAGCGGACCGGCTGCCCGCTGCAGAAGTCGTCCTGGAACTCGGCCGCTACTTTACCGCCGAGGCAGGTCTTTACGTCTGCGAGGTGGTGGACCGGAAAGTGTCCCGCGGCGAGACATTCCTCGTTACGAATGGGGGTCTGCACCACCATCTGGCCGCCTCGGGTAATTTTGGACAGGTCATACGCAAGAATTACCCGCTCTGCCTCGGCAACCGGGTGCACAGCAATGACATGGAACAGGTCAACGTCGTCGGCCCTCTCTGCACACCGCTGGATCTCTTAGGTCACCGAATGACCCTGCCCGTCGCCAGGCCGGGCGATCTGATCGCAGTTTACCAGTCGGGTGCGTATGGATTTAGCGCCAGCCCGCGGGGTTTTCTCAGCCACCCGGAGCCCGCGCAGGTACTCCTCTAACTCCCGCCACAGCCTCAGTATGAAGGCAAGCTATTGTTTTTATTAACTATTTCATTATATTACTACGCAATCCTGCCCTGACAAGGGCGCCCTGGAAGCGGACCGCGCGGATATACCCGGCCTCCCAAGCCCGCCGGAGCGGGGCGTACCGACGATGCGGTTCACAATTTTACGGCCATGGTGAGCAGGAACGGGCAACTCTTGCTAACCTAGTCTTGGGATGAGGGATTTTTTTGTGGATAAGTCTGGCAATGCGCTGTGCATAAGCGTTACATTGTTGCCCCCAAACACGCTACGTGGCTGGGCACTTAACTGCAGAAACTACCATAATCAATGTAGGCGTGTCTCCCGGTCTCCGCTGACGCGACGGTTTCCCCGCGAGGCAAGGCTTACCGGGACGGGGATTAACAGGACTAGGTAATGGCCACGGTCAGGGTATTCAACCACCATGTTCATACATCGTTTTACTGGCTGGCCCTGGTCGATACCGCGCTGTTTGTCGTTTCTCTCTACGCCGGGGCCTACATTTACTGCACCATAGAGCTCGGGCCCGCTACTTTCCAACATTATCTGCCCGAAATTCCTGCCCGTGCCGTTACATTCGCGCTGGCCGCCGCTATCTGCCTCTTCGCCATGGGACTCTATGAACCGCGCATGCGCGAGGGTCGATCTGGCGTCCTTGTCCGCACTATCGGAGGATTTTCTCTCGCCAGCCTCGTCGCGGGTGGCATATTTTACTTATTGCCCGCATTTGACGTTTGGCGTGACATCCTGCTGTACGCAATCCTTTTGTCTTTTGTCGCCAACCTGATCACCCGACTGACCTTCAGCAACGTCACGGATCTCGACCAATTCAAAAACCGCGTTCTGGTCTATGGTGCAGGCTCTGCCGCCTCGACAATCACTAGCTCAATGCGGCGCAAGTCTGACCGGCAGGGCTTTATTATTGTCGGTTTCGTCAGAGCCAACAATGAAGACCCCATGGTCGAAGGAGAACGCATCATCAACCTTCGCCAACCGCTTGCAGAATACGCCAGGCAAACGGAAATCGATCAGGTCGTAGTCGCATTGGATAATAAGCGAGAACCTGCACCCACCGATGAGTTCTTCAAATGCCGGCTGCAGGGCACAAAAGTGATGAACCTGGTTAACTTTTTCGAGCGCGAGGCGGGTAAGATTCTAGTGGACTTCGCATCCCCTGGCTGGATGACGCTGACTGAAGACTTACGTAGCAATAGCGCCGCCAGCTGGACTAAGCGTTGCTTTGATCTGTGCGCCAGTATCTCTCTGTTATTGGCCACCTGGCCACTGATGTTGGTAACCGCGTTGGCCATCAAGCTGGAAGATGGTTTCAAGGCCCCTGTTTTCTTCTCTCAGGAACGCGTGGGTCTTGGAGGGAAAGGCTTTGAGGTCCTTAAATTCCGCAGCATGACAGTAGACGCCGAGGGGGATGGTAAAGCACGCTGGGCCACCATGAATGACTCCCGCATTACCCGCGTTGGCTCCTTCATACGCCGCACTCGCATCGACGAATTACCGCAAATCTTCAATGTTTTAAAGGGTGAAATGTCCTTTATTGGTCCACGCCCGGAGCGCCCAGAATTTGTCAAACAACTCGCCGACGAAATTCCCTTTTATAATTCACGGCACGCGGTAAAACCCGGCATCACCGGCTGGGCGCAGTTGTGCTACCCCTACGGTGCATCCATCGAGGACTCACAACAAAAACTACAATTTGATCTCTATTACGTGAAAAACCAGAGCCTGTTCCTCGACCTGATGGTAACCCTAAGCACTGTGGAAGTGGTCATATTCGGCAAGGGCGCCCGCTGACCCATTTGTGTCAGAAAATTATACACTTCCCTGTTGTTGCCGCTTCGGCCCAGCGCTAACATGCCCCAACCGGTTGTAACATAAGCTTTAACAAACTCGGCCTGCTAATTGCATGTGTGATGACACCATTACATGACAACGCGGGATAAGGGGTTATGGTGGCAATGGATGTCATACTGATCATCCTTGGCCTATTGGGCTTCGGGGCTATTATCATCTCCACTTATGTCTTTATGGTGGCTGCACGGAGTTATGTCTCCGATGATCAGTTGCCCTTTCGTGGCAAGGCCAATGACGCCGGTTTGCGGTCGCTGGTGCCGCGCCGTCCTGTCGATCGCCGCCGGGGCAGCCCAGTCAGCTTTCCTCTCACCGTCAACGGTATACTCATCGCCAAAGACCGCAGGGTGCTGCCCGACAGACGCGCAACCCCCTGATTTTATACGATAAATCCTCTCCTTGCTGCCGACAGCACGAACGGCATTATGCACATTTGCACCGTTTCGCCTACTCGTGCTATTTTCGGCGCAAGTGTCTGTTTTTATATGAAAAAGCACTTCCGCAGCTGCATTATCAGACTCACGCAATAAGCGGCTCGCGGCTCAACGGTAGCGGGCGCCGGAGAGCGGGATGTGAAATCGATAACACCACTCGATAACCAGGGGGCTGGTAAACTCGCCGCTCCAGGTGCCAGGCGCCCGTGACTGTCGCAGGCAAAATCAATGTGCTCATCCTGTCGATCGCTGTTCTGGCAGGTCTTTTACTGACAGCAACCGCCTCGGTAAGTGAGTTTGTCAACACAAAGGACCGCCTCATTCAGCAATCTTTCGATCGCGTGCAGGGCCAACCACAGTTACCTGTAGCAGTCTATTTCGGTGATCTGGCGGTACAGGAGACCGTGCTACGAGACCTCGTGGATTCCTCAGAAGCCATACGATTCGCCTCACTTCGCACTACGGCTGGAGACCCAATCAGTCTCATTCAGGCAGTGGATTGGCCGCTCGTCGAACCCCTGCCCTTTTACCAAATTCGCAGCGACAGCACTGTCGCTGAGATGAGTATCGCCTCTCATCGTTATAAGCAAGGCGCAACATTCTTAGAGCGAATGCTCATACCGTTTGGCGGTGACCTGATCTGGGACCTAACTATCCCTGTTTTTTCGGCAATCAGTCCGCTGCAGGACCGGGTCAGTCGCGAGGAATTTGGCGCGTCGCTGGCCAAGTTTACTTCAACCTCCAGCTTTCACGTTATCGCCTACACACATGTCGGTATCAGCTGCGCCGGGATCGTCGGACAGATACTGCCACACCTAGCCATAGTAACAACAGTTTCTATAGTCTTTATATTGCTGTGTTACGTTCTAAGTAGGCACTTTACCCGGAAGATCACGACGCCCTTTTCATCAATCAGGCATATGGCCGACGATGTGGCCGCCGGGAAGGCCGTGAAGCTTCCGGCTAACGAAAAAACGACCGAGTTCCAAGAAATCGCCACTGTGTTGAACAGCATGATGGGGCGCATGCGCTCTTATAAAAAGAGCATGGACATCGACCACCAGTTGCTGACGATGAAGGTGGAAGAGCGCACCTCCCAATTGACCCAGCGCAACAAGGAGCTAAATCAGGCAGTCAAGGAGATAACTGAAACGAAAGACCGACTGCGGCATATGGCCTACTACGATAGCCTCACTTCTCTACCCAACCGTCGACTGTTCACCGAGCAGCTCGACCTATTGATTAAGCTGTCCAGAAGAAAAAAGGAGCGTATCGCGCTCCTTTTTATTGATCTCGATAATTTCAAGCGTATCAATGATTCACTGGGGCATGTTGCGGGGGATCTGCTTCTACGTGAAGCAGCAAAACGCCTCGCTCATTGCGTGCGGGAAAGCGATCTGGTGGCACACTACGTAGAACCAAACTCCACCATAGACGTGTCACGATTGGGCGGTGATGAATTCACCGTAGTACTCAACCAATTGGATCACCCAGATTCAGCCGCGCTGGTGGCTCACCGTCTGACCCAGGTACTCACCAAGCCGATGATTATCGAGGGCCACGAATTGGTCATAACGCCGAGCATCGGCATTGCGATTGCGCCTGACCATGCTACTACTGCGGAGGGCCTGTTAAAGGCATCGGATACGGCCATGTACAACTGCAAAACCTCCGGCAAAAATAAGTACGTATATTTTGACAAAAGTATGGACGCGGCTGGCGTGGAACGCATTGCTCTTGAGAACGATCTGCGACAGGCAATCGAACAAAAGGATCTCGAACTTTACTACCAAGCCCAGGTAGATACATTATCAGGAGAGGTAGTGGGTGCGGAGGCACTCATGCGGTGGTCGCACCCTGAACTTGGCATGGTGCCGCCTCCCAAGTTCATCGCCTTGGCGGAAGAAATGGGCCTGATTGGCACCCTGGGAGAGTGGGCGCTTGAAGAGGCTTGTCGGCAAATGGTAGAACTCCAGACAGAAGGTCTGGACCTACCACAAGTCTCAGTCAATGTATCCGCATTGCAATTTAATAAGGCGTTTATAGAAACGGTTTCCATGATCCTATCAAAAACTGGATTACTCCCTAAGCGACTCAAGCTAGAACTAACAGAGGGGATTATGGTCGATGATACCACTGCGACCATTGAAGCCCTATCAAGGCTCAAGGATCTCGGTGTACGGTTATCTATAGACGATTTTGGTACGGGTTATTCCTCACTCAGTTATTTGAGTCGCTTACCACTGGACGAAGTCAAAATTGACAGAAGTTTCGTGGTCGATATGGAAAAAAGCAAAAATGATTCCAGCCTTGTCGTTGCTATTATCGCCATGGCGAGGAGCCTGGGCCTGGAGCTTGTGGCTGAGGGTGTGGAAACACGAGAGCAGTGTCAATTTTTGCGCAATCACGGAGCCAGTGTCGTACAAGGTTACCTGTTCAGCAAACCCGTGCCGGCAGCAGAATTGAAAGCACTGCTGAGGCCGGGTGCGTTCAGGGAGCAATTACACGAGACAGATTTCGCCCACGTCTAACCCACTATCAAATGTCCCGCGCAGCTGCGCTTTCCTGGGGCCCTGCAGTATACTGCTTTTCTATGAGCCTACAGATCACTCAACAGATCAGCGTCCCCCTGTCGGAAATTGATCTCCAAGCTATTCGAGCCAAAGGGCCCGGCGGTCAGAATATCAATAAATTGTCCTCCGCTATCCACTTAAGATTTGATATCGATGCTTCTTCTCTTCCAGAGGTTTACAAAAAACGTTTACGACGCCTCGATGACCGCCGCGTCACTAATGGGGGCATCATCATTATCAAGGCACAGCGCTTTAGGAGTCAGGAGAAGAACCGTGCCGATGCACTGGAACGTCTTCGAGCACTGCTAAAAAGCGCGGGCGCACCGCGCAAGCGCAGAGTGCCAACGCAGCCCACCCGAAACAGCCGAAAAAAACGATTGGATAGGAAGATAAAACGCGGCCAACTCAAGTCGCTGCGCTCGCGAATAAAGGTATAAAAGACGGAGGATGTTTTTTCATGAACAACGATACCAACAAGACCATCGTCAGGCGTTTTTTTGAAGCCATGAACGCGGGGGATGTGCCATCTATTGTAGACGCCTACGCCGAAGACGGATGCTTGCAAACCAAAGGCAATACACTGATATCAGGCACCTTCACGCGAAAACAAATCAGTCAAACTGCCGGCCGGATTTTCGAAGTTTTCCCTGACGGAATCCACTTCGAAATTCTGGATATGATTGCTGAAGGTGAGAAGGTCGCGGTGGAAGCCACTAGCAAAGGAAGGCATGCCTCAGGCCAGATCTACAGTAACGACTATCACTTCCTGTTTGAATTTCGGGATGGAGAATTGGTGCAGCTCAAAGAATACATGGATACGGAACGCGTAACGGACATACTGTGCGGCGGCCAGCGCCCCGAAGCATAGGGTGATCCCACTACACCTAAGTAGTGTTACTGCACTGAACGACATCATGACCGGGGAGGCCGGATAGCAATAGCTCAGCGCAGAAAATCGAAATGCTAACTATGGGCAGGTGGCATTTGGGCTGTCCATGAACCAGGCAAGTGAATTCGTAATGAGCTGATGCACCTGTGGATGCTCGAACGCCTTGGCCTTGTGACCCATGGTCATGTAGACACTGCGGCCACTCCCGATGCAGTTACTCCAGACGACGGGATGATCACCCATAGCGAGGTCCTGATGTTGCCCCATAAACTTCATAACCGGTGCGTAAGAATTCTCATCGACTGTCGCTAGAATTGTGAAGCCCTCATCCCGCGGGCTATTCTGCCAGGAATACCACTCTTCTTCATGCTCCCAAACATCGGGCATATTAGCGACCACCGGGTGACTGGGGTTCTCCAGCAGAACCGTGGCGGTCTGAAATTGCGGACCCATAATATGCGCCGTAAAGTCAGCGCCGATCAAATTGTTGCGGTACCAGCGCCAGTCAAGATGTGAATCATCACCAGCCGAATGTATGCCTAACCAGCCACCACCGGATTGTAGCCAGTGCTCAAACGCATCTTCCTGCTCGATATTCAAAATGTCACCCGATGCGTTAAGAAAGATAACAGCCTTAAATTGCGCCAGATCTTCGGCATTGAAGATCGCACCATTTTCAGTATGAAAAACCCCCCAGCCACGATCAGCTGCAATTGCCTCTACGGCATCAACACCGCCAAGGATGCCCTCTTTATGCCGAAATGCATTGGTCTTGGTGAACAATAAAATAGCAGGCGAAACAAGGTTAGAGGGAATATCCGGCGGCACAGTCTCGTGCTCTTGTGAGGGGAACACCAGGTGCCAGGCGCCGACTTGCCAGATAACCACCAATGAGGCAACCGCGACTGCAATACCAAGCAACACCACCGCACTGAAGACCCTGAACAACACTCCTCGTTTATCGGCCAAACTCCCACACTCCCCGACTGTGCGCTATTTGCTTTATTGTGCCACCAGGCAACTGCAATTGGCACCGCTGTCGCATCACTATTTTGCTCCGTCAAACCAGTCCGCAAATCCAAACGATGTCGACGGCCCCATGTGCATTTGCTCCAATACTCCGTGCCCTACCCGATCCTCGCAAGTGGCCCTCACCACCTGCTGGATATGCAAGTTTTCCAATGCCAGTGGATCCAGCTCACTGTCTTTACAGCTTTCTCCCGCTATGGCCAGTTCACCGTGCCATTTGCCATGCCCCCATACAGGATGCTGGTAACCCAATCCTTTCATGCGGTGCACCAGCAACGGTTCTAGATGAATTTCCATTTGCCCACCCGACCGATCATTCATCGTAATGAACGCCGAGGATGCACGACGCGTACCAGAGATCATCTCGATCTCATGCCCGATTTTTCCGTGCCAGACCCGCGCGGCGGCATCCTCGGTACCAGGAATAGAATCTATATCAGCATAAAGCGGCAGGAACGCCTGATCAGTATGCCATTGGTGGCCGGAATCGTCCTCGAACCAGCCGGCGAGACTGCACTCATTATCCCAGTGTATCGGCAGCCAGCAAAAATGCACCGCCTGGAAATCCGCTATTGGCGCGCCACCGGCATAGGTATCCCCGACCGGGCGTATCCCCCAAGACCTGTCTTTCAAGCCCAACGTGCCTTGCCCATCAATCTGCAGCTCCCTCCCATCGAAACGAATCCATCCTGTCCAACAGCCAAATTGATCCAGTCGAGTAGCGTCCATTACAACGTGACGCTCGTTGCGCAGGGTCTGGCGGCCCTCTTCAATACAGCTGGTTCGTGGCAGGAATACCACGTCGCATTCAATACCCGTTTCATTTGGCGCGATAGCAAGGCGATGACGGCCCATGGGCTCCAGAATTTGTAACTCATACGGACCCACTGACAGGTCTGTGGGCTCGTCAGGAGCCCGGCGGGAACCGTGGAAGGCATAATGATGGTCGTCGATGGTGAGGCTGAAACTGCAATCCAGAATGCCCAAATTAGGGTAGCGGCACACGGTTATACCGAAGTAAAAACTTCCGTCTTTTGCGTGGCCGTTATACCAATAACGATCATAAACGAAACGGTCACTGGATGCCGTATGAAAAACAGGTTCCGCCGTCTGGTGTATGGGGTAATCGTCAAACTTAGATAGCATGCGCAAAGCCTCCTACGCTATTTCGCATGCAAGCATGGACCAGAATCTCCAACGCAACAAGCAAGACCCGCATCACACCTGCGCTGCATAACGCCAGAAAAACCGCAGATACGTCAAGGGTAGGCCTAGATACCAGGAAAGTGGACATTTTCATGGGCCTACTCTAACGTCACTGCTTTGTATTTCGAGAGCCCTTTTCCATGTCTCAAGCGCTGCTTGGCGTTCCCTGTATCATTTTACTGGCCTGGCTGACCAGCAGTAACCGCCGCAGATTTCCACTACGACTGGCAGCGACCGCACTGCTCGCACAATTTCTGCTCGCACTATGTTTTCTGAAAGCACCACCGCTGCAGAAGGCATTATTGCTGATCAATCATCTGGTATTAGTGCTGGAAGAAGCCACAGCACAAGGCACAGCAATGGTATTCGGGTTCCTCGGCGGCGGCCCCTCCCCCTTCGAAGTGACCGGCCCTGAGCACAGCTTTATTCTCGCGTTCCGCGCCCTCCCTATTGTGATTGTGTTCGCTGCCCTCAGCGCCCTGTTGTGGCATTGGCGGATTATTCCGCTGATTATCTCTGTCCTTGGAAGATTGATGGAGAAATCTATGGGAATCAGTGGCGCAGTGGGTACCGGAAGTGCCAGTTCTGTTTTCGTGGGTATGGTCGAAACACCACTCCTGATCAAGCCGCATTTAAAAAGCATGTCCAACAGCGAACTTTTCATGGTCATGAGCTGCGGCATGGCGACGGTAGCGGGTACGATGCTGGGTCTTTACGCAGGAATACTAGCAGATTCCATACCCTCTTCTCTCAGCCATATACTGGTGGCATCGTTGATCAGCGTACCCGCGGCTATCCTCCTCGCTGCGGTCATGGTCCCCCCCCACGGCCATGAATACAATACGGCAACCAGAATGGACTCGCCCTACAAGAGCACCATGGACGCACTCGTCACTGGTGCCGGGGACGGCTTGCGTCTGCTTGCGAATATTATCGCTATGCTGATTGTATTTGTTGCCCTGGTCTATCTGGTTGACAGAGCCCTCAGCCTTTTGCCCCTCGCGGGAGAACCCCTTACCCTAATCGGCATATTCGGCCGAGTGCTAACACCGCTGGCTTGGCTTACTGGAATACCCTGGCAAGAGGCCTCGCTTGCAGGCGAATTGCTTGCTACCAAAGTGGTTATCAATGAGCTCGTTGCCTACCTTGAGATGGCTGCACTAGCCCCCGGAAGATTGAGCGAACACAGCCGTTTGATCATGACCTATTCTATGTGCGGGTTCGCGAATTTTGGCAGCCTGGGCATAATGATTGGGGGCATGAGCGCCATGTGCCCAGAACGCACCGCGGACATCCTGCGCCTGGCGCCGCGCTCTATCTGGTCCGGACTACTGGCGACCTGCATGACCGGCTGCTTCGCGGGCATTCTACTCTAACCGTTACTACACAAATTTCTAGACCTTACGATATTCCACCACAACCTGGCCACGGGGATGATTCCAGTCACCAATATAACGGGATACAAAGTCGTTGTTCTCTCCGAAGGTCAACATCTCGGAGCGAGTGTAAGCAAAATAGCCATGATCGTGGGGCTTATCAGGATTTTTCCTCACGCTGTCTACTTCGAAATAGGTTGCGTAGAAAATGCCACCCTCAGCCATGGTGGGATGCAACTTACGGAAACAGTTATTAATCATATCGGGCGGTAAGTGGCTGAATAAGGACTGCGCGATCGCAAAATCCGCACGTTGCTCTAGTTTACTGAACTCAAATGCGTCAGAGATGACTATTTGGGGCAATTTCATTTCTCGGAGATCGTGGTCAAGTTCTTCGTTCAAGCCAGCCTCGACAAGTCCACTCTCTTTTTCAATCCCCAGATAATGGCCTGGCTCCAGGTAGGGGATGGCCTTCACCCCCAAGCGCAACGAACCACAAGCAATGTCCAGCAGATAATTCTGCGGTTGCAAGCCCTTCGACTTGAGAAAATCAAACTGTAATGCGCCAATCTCATCCCAATGACCACCAATATATTCTCGATGGCCCATCACGCGAATACCCTCATCCCCTTCGGGATTGAGAAAAGCAAAGGGATTGATCATTCGGGCCAGCTTTACAAAATAGTATTTCACAGACTGGGTTTCCCGCCAGATTATTGTGGTGTCATAGACACGCCCTATACCTCAGATTTTATCCCATGTGGACCGGAATTTCGCCTCTATCGGTGCCAATTCGAGCGGCCCGCCTGGCAGGGCTAGCCGAGATAATCACGCCATCAGTATACATATTGTCACCGCGCTACTTGAGTCGACACGACGCTTTGCTACCCTGTCTTAGGCTGCAGGGCACAACATAACGACATGCCAAATACGTATAACATACACCCTGACTTCAAGAAATTCCCAGTAATCACGCTGAGATTTGGGCGGTTTTCTCTGTGGTTGATCAATTCTCTAATGCGGCTACAGTGCTTTTTCGTTAAGCCAAATTTAGCACTAAGCACCACAGACTATGCTCTTGTGCGCCCTGACGGCAGCTCACTGAAACTTATAGTCATGACCCCCAGAGGGCTTACCCACCCCGCACCCGCGCTGATTTATTATCATGGCGGTGCATTCGCTATTACTTACTCTAGCTTGCATCTAAAAAATTGTGAACGCTACGCTGAGGAGGCGGGTTGTGTTGTTGTGTTTGTCGATTACCGACTGGCGCCGCGCCATCCTTTCCCAGCAGGCTTCGATGACAGCTATCGCTCCCTGGAATGGGTGGTGGCAAATGCGGCGGAGCTCGGCATCGATACTGACCACATTGCCGTTGGCGGCGACAGCGCGGGCGGCGCACTGGCGGCCGGTGTCGCGCAAAAAACTAGAGACCATCAGCTCGTGTCTCTCTGCGCGCAATTACTCATCTATCCCGTTATGGATAATACCTGCTCCACGCCTTCGGCGAAGGACTTCGTAGACGTCCCGCTGTGGAACGCGATATCAAACCGTAACATGTGGAAAATGTACCTCGGGGATTCGGGCGGGCAGGCACCTGCTTATGCGGTCCCGGGGCACGGCGATTTACTCGCGCTGCCACTGAGCTATATCGAGACCGCGGAATTTGATCCATTGCGAGATGAGGGGCTGCAGCATGCAGCGGATTTAAGCGAGCGAGGCATTGAGGTGATACTGAACGAAACAAAAGGAACTATTCATGGCTATGATGGTAGCGTCGCCAGTGATATTTCCCATCGTGCAGTACTCGCGCGAATAAACTTCTTGAAAAAAGCATTCTCGGTAGACCCCACCTGAAACCCGAAGCGGTGGTACCGCGATATCAAATCAAAGGGAGTAGCGTAAAAATGAAAGCAGCGGTATTCGAAGAAGTCGGCGAGTCAATAAAAATTTACGACGACATTGACGTTATCGAGCCTCGAGCAGGCGAGGTCCGAGTGAAAGTGCATTACTGCAGCGTGTGCCACTCAGACCTCAGCATAATCGACGGCAGCCTACCCGCTTTTGGACACACCATCCTTGGACACGAAGCCTCGGGTGTGGTGGAGTCGGTAGGCTCTGGCGTGACGAGCCTTGCAGTGGGCGACCATGTAGTTATGACGCCGGTACCGCCCTGCGGCACTTGCTACTTCTGCGTCCGGGGAGAAACGGCTATTTGCTCCAATAACACCAGCCTCACCTCGTTCGCACTTGCCGACGGCAATACCGGCCTGTCAAGAAAGGGCGAGGTTATCTACCGTGGCATGGGCGTGGGTGCGTTTGCTGAATACGTGGTCACCCCTGTTAACGGCGCCGTAAAAATAGCACCTGATGTGCCGCTAGAATTAGCTGGTCTGCTAGGCTGCGCACTGCAGACCGGCATCGGCGCGGTATTGAATACCGCAGATGTAGAAAGCGGAGCGACTGTTGCTGTCATGGGCCTTGGGGGTGTGGGCATCTCCGCAGTTCAGGGCGCCAAGCTGGCCGGTGCCTCGATTATCCTGGCCTCAGACCCAGTAACAGAACGCCGCGAATTGGCAAAAACCTTTGGCGCCACGCATGTCATTGATCCGCTAAATGAAGACTTACCACAACGCTGCCTGGAGCTGACCCACGGGATAGGAATGGACTACGCCTTTGAGACCGCTGGTGTAACCAAACTGGTCGAGACGGGTATTGCAATAACACGCGCGGGGGGGACCACTGTCGCAGTGGGAGCACCTCCCCTGGATCAGGGTATCGAGATCAATCACTTCGTGATGTTCAGCACTACAGAGAAAAAACTCTGCGGCTGTCTGATGGGCAGTTGTAACTCGCTTCGTGAC
>JABSPW010000177.1 GCA_013214285.1 Halioglobus sp.
TCCTGCCTTGCGAGGGGGTTTGCGGTATGTACTCAACGTGTTGAGGGTATTGGGCCAGTCACCACGGTAAATAGCGTCGAAGTAGGCGTCGCCCGAATGGTTGGCGATGGCTCCCCAGTATTTTGCATACTTCATGCCATGAATAATTGCACCATACCCGCCGGATGATTTGCCAAAACAGCCCCGAGACTCCCGGTTGGCCAGCGTGCGCAACTCACCATCGACAAAAGGGACAATTTCTTTGGTCAGGTAGTCGGCATATTGACCCAATGCGCTTGAGTTGATGTACTGATTGCCTCCCAATGCGGTAAAGCAGTCGGGAAAAACGATGATTGCCGGGCCCATGCGCCTTTCATGTATCAGTCGTGCAGCGCGCTCCGGTACATTTTCGCTGAAATTTTTCCAACTCGTATGCGCCAGTCCCGAACCGGTATAACCCACCAGGTCGTACAATACCGGGAAGCGCTGGTTGCGACGCTTGCTGTAGTGGGGGGGTAGCCAGACATGTAGTTTACGCACATGCGGATCGCCCAGCGGGTTATTTTGCAATATCCTGGAATGATGCTCTAACTCCAGTAACTCGCCGTTGGGCCAGTTGCAGCGTTTTATCGCCATTGATGCCTCCCAAGTTGCGTCGCTAGGAGCCTCGCCTAACGGCAATTCCCTGAATGTGTTAGCGGGTGACGTATTGCTGTTTTTCCTGCTTGAGTGACCCTCAATTCGCCGATAAGGAACGGTCGAGGCGAGCGCAGTCGGTATAAAGAACGCGTCCTGCTCGTGAGGCGACAGCACGCTGTATGTTGTACTTTAGGCAGAGAGATGATTCAGTACGCACTGGCTTCAATGTTCTGCCTGACCTCGTTGTAGTAGTGTATTGCAGCGGCAGTGGCAGTGGGCACAATCGACAGACTCTGCTCTTCCTCCTCAAGTTGTTCAAGCAGCACAATTTTGAAATCCTGTAACAAGGGTTCGTCATCGACAAGCATGCCTTCATCATAGACGTCTCTGTAGATAAACGGCTCCTCGATGCCATCCAGGGCATTGAGCATGCCGTAATAAGCTGGCTTTTTGCGTAGCCTGTCATCCCATAGCAGGGGCCACTCTGAACCCCCTCCGGGACTCCTGAATGCCCTGAAAATGTCTCCGAATCGTGTGAAGCCATGGTAGTCAGGTACGCCCCATATGGTGACACCCCAGCGTTGCTGCTCGGGGACTGCGTCGACATAGGCCCGAATAATGTTGTTAAACGCTTTGCGCTGTACTGAATGCAATACGCGCGACTGTTTTTGATACTTACCGGCTGCAGGGTAGATGTTAAGTGCCACGTTCAGCTCTGATAGGGTAACGCCATAGCCCGCATCCGCTGCCTTTTTAAAACGATCATAGTTGTAGGAGTAGCTGCTAAAAATCAACGGAGAAAAAAAATAGATGCCTTCAAAGCCGATTACATCTACTTTGCCGCCGTCTCTGGCAATCTTTTCGGCGAGCGCAATCAGCTTATCGGTCTTGTCTATCCCGCCTGGCCCTAGAAAAAATTCATTCAGAACAAGCGTCGCGCCAGGGTCGGCTTCCCTTGCCCAGCGAAATGCTTTGCCGTAAATATTGTCGCCAGCCAGTTCAATGAATACGTTGCGTGCAACCGGATCGTCTCCTATCGCTCTGGCCAGAGGTTCGTTCAGGACATCCCAGGACGCGACTTTGCCCTTGTAACGTCCAACCTTTTCCTTGATGTACCGTTCGAACCAGACTAACCACTGTTCACGAGACCAGGTCCCGTTTTCACGGTACTCGTTAATCCAGCTCTTCTGCCCGACGTCAGAATAAAAAAGTAAATTGTGACCGTGCACGCGAAAGCCCTGACTGCGTGCAGTATCAACAAACGCGTCGAGCCGGATATAATTGCTAATAAAAGGTGTTGGGTGAGTTTCTCGAATACGAAAAATTTCATCGTGCCCGACGTAGTCAAATTCCGTTTCCGTGATATTGAGCACATCAGCATAGTGGGATTGGTATGACACGAATCTTGGATCGTCTTCTAAATAAATAATATTACCCATCGGGAAGGGCGATCGGTTTTTCATTGATGGCAATGCATCGTCCAAAGCTACCGAATGTTGCGAAGAACTGTCGCTGCACCCTAGTACGAATAGAGAAAGCACAAGGCACATCCAAAAGCCTAAGGGTGTCAGTGTCAAGCCTCTCATAGTTTTAGCATCGACTGTTGGCCGTTAGATGGGATCGGCTCGACCAGCACACTCCAGCGCGTATTGAACAGGCTAAAACTATAGCAACTGAAGCGGTCGTCTGATACCTCGAGACTGGATTTTCAATAGACGAATGATTTGGCGTATCGATAATTCAGTACCACATGGCACGGAGAAGAAGAAGCAATGATAAAGGCTAGGGCATGGTAGTGCGGCGGGTGTTGTATGTGGGGAAATATATAGGGCTCACCTTCGTGCTGTTGGTCGTGATAATCAGCATTGCTCTGGCGCTACTGTATCGTGCCATTCTCACTCCGCCGCTAGATGACCCGGAGATAACATTACTGGCGCGTCAGGACACGTCGCCTACTGGCGGTATCACGCAGTGGCTTAGTGAGACTATAGAGCATCGAGACAGTCCCTTTTCGCTGGCAGCATTTGCCGCACCGTCTCGTGCTCTCGGCCCTTGGACGCGTTGGTGGTGGCCCGGCAATCTGGTCGACATGGATCAACTGGCCAAGGAAATGGCCGCGGTTGCAGAACAAGGCCTTGCGGGCGTTGAGATCCAACCCTTCGCGATCTCCCTGAGTGCAGCTGATCTGGCGCAGCGCGCGTGGCTGACGAACGGCTGGGACGCACCCGATTTCTATCGACATGTCAGGGCAGTTATGGAATTGGCGCTGGTCAATGAGCTGCAAGTAGATCGCAACAACGGGTCGGGCTGGCCGACGGGCGGCCACCATGTGGCTATGCGGGATGGACTGCTGCAGCTGCTGCACAGTGAGACACTGGTAACGGGTCCACGGGAACTTGCGCTCAGGCTTCCCCCTCCTACCATGCCTTTGACCACCCTGCTCGCTGGAGCCGTCGGCATCCTAAGTGATACGCCAATGCAAACTTTTGCATTGGGTAAGCGGGGGTTAGTCGCTGTGGTAGCGGGAAAAATCACCGCGAATGAACGGCGCTGGCAGCCCTGGGACCTGCGTGATCAGGTCGCTCTCGCGCCCGGTAGCCTGGTAGATATTAGTACGTTTGCCGATGGAGACACACTGCACTGGCAGGTGCCCGAGGGTAACTGGGCCATTATCGCCCTGTGGCAACTACCCGGTGGCGAATTGATCGCCGGTGGGCATGCGCATCCTCGGCCTGGCTATGTGGTTGATCACTTGGATGCAGAGCGTATGGTAGCCAACCAGAATTACTTTTTCCGAGAAGACACGGGCCTTGCGCCATATTACGACAAGCCCCTGCGAGCCATTTTCAACGACAGCCTGGAGTTCCGACAGGAACGTCACTGGGCCAGAGAGCACCTGCCCGCTTTTCGGTTGAGCAAGGGTTATGATCTGCTATCCTGGTTGCCTGCCCTGATCGAACCGGGCGCTGATCAGATGCCATTCCACGCATTGAATATAGGCACCTTGCCTGTGTATGATCTGGGTGAGTGGGGGCAACTCTGGCCCTTTGCCGGTGCACATCGGTGGCGCCATACCCGATCGACAGCGGGGGCTGGTCAACTGGGAACAGGACGATGCACGCGTGCGAGCGGCTATGGCTGCGCTCATGCCTTTGTCCCCTGACAGTGCTGTAGAGTCCGTGGTGCGTTTTCATCAGCCACACCTCAGAACGCACCGACGCCGCCTGGCTAATGGGTCTGTTTTGCCGTTCTTCAGTCACCCCACGTCCAGTACCACCGTGTTGCAAGTTGACGTTGCCGCGGGTGCCGCAAGCGGCGCGTGGCTGGATCCCTGGCAGGGTAAGGCGTATCGCGCTGATCTCGATGCAGCGAGGCGCGCCAGCATCAGTTTACCTGCCTATGGAGCGATCTACCTATTGTTGGAAGCCGTTCCTGGTCTTGTGTCCCGGCCGCATTGGCGCGACGTGGCTCGGACAGAAATCCGACAATGGCAGGTAACAGACACACACGGTACGCGACTTTATGAGGGACCGCCGCCCAGAGACTGGCGCCAGCACAGCGCGTTGGCGGATCTTAGCGGCCCACTCAAATTCCACGGTGTTGTGGAAGCCCCAAAACCGTCAGTCAACGGCCGGATCGAGCTGGACCTGACAGGATTGGCAGGCGCAGCCGACGCGCGACTCAACGGCAACCCCGTCGGTGTGGTGCTGCGGCCACCCTACCGCCTGGATCTGACGGAGTGGATGCAGCCCGGTACCAATCAGCTGGATATTGTGTTGTACGTGTCGCGCAAGAACCGCATTGCCGCGGCGATCGCCCGAGGTGAGGCTGGCTGGAACGCCCCTGACCTTGGGTTTGACGTGGACACCGTTGCGGTAGGGTTGTTGGGGCCGGTCAGTATTATCAGTATGGAATTGGGTGACAGCACCGCATTAGCCAAAGACCGAAACGCGCGGCAGACGTGTGGGCAGGGTTGTCCGGAGGTGCGGGATGACACCTGCGCTGCCACGCCGGGTAGGCCGGCCCTCAGGGTGATGCCCACAGTGGCATGTGCGGCCTTGCCGCGTATCACCATTTTTAATCGAAGCGATAATCAGAATTGATTTCCCTAATGGGCAAATTGGAACCACAATAAAGGGATAGCATTCGGTGGTACCGGCTGTGTGGCGGCAAAGACCATTGTCGTGACAGCGGGCTTCACCATGACAGTATGCACCGCTACATTTTCCAGCCGAAGGAGAATTGCCCATGACAATCGACAAGCGCCAGTCCAATGCTTTTTGGTGGCCAGAACTTCTTGACCTCAGCCCTCTGCGACAGCAGGATCCTCGATCCAATCCGTATGGCGTGAATTTTAATTACGCGAAGGCGTTCGACACCCTGGATCTGCAAGCGGTTAAAGCTGATATCGAGGCCTTGATGACCCGCTCCCAGGATTGGTGGCCGGCTGATTACGGACATTATGGCCCATTTTTTATCCGCATGGCGTGGCACAGCGCGGGTGTTTATCGGGTGACTGACGGACGCGGTGGCGCGGCCGGTGGCCAACAGCGCTTTGAGCCATTAAACAGTTGGCCGGATAACGCCAACCTGGATAAGGCCCGGCGCCTGCTGTGGCCGGTAAAACAACAATACGGTGCCAGTCTATCCTGGGCAGACCTGATAGTGCTGACGGGGAATGTTGCACTTGAATCCATGGGTTTTCAAACCTTCGGCTTCGCTGGGGGGCGTGAAGACGATTGGGAAGCGGAGCCCGTGTACTGGGGATCAGAGTCCACATGGTTGGGCGATACGCGTTACAGTGAAGGTCGTCAGCTGGAGCAGCCTTTGGCCGCGGTG
>JABSPW010000178.1 GCA_013214285.1 Halioglobus sp.
CGAAGGGCTGCCCGTGCCTGCCGTGAAATTGGCGATATCCGATCTCCATTTCAGGGTAATCGTGTAAGCCGCGTCTGGCACTGGAGATAGGTACGCCGTTGTGTTTGTTTCAAACGCCAGTAATTGAGGCTGGCCTTCCGCCGTACTGGCGTCCAACTTCTGCCGAACGGTATCGAAGTCAGCCTCCGGCAGTGAGTCGTAGCCGATGCGTGCGTACACCAACAGTGCTTTGTGGAATCCGCTGATTGTGCTCAGGTCCACGGTCGCTTGGCTGCCGGTGGTCGCCTTGGTATCTGTCGTCGTCAGTAGCCCGGCGCGTTCGTTGGCATATCCCAAGACCATTTGGATGGCGTGGTCAATGGACTGGTTGTTCCACAGCGTGTCGTCGTTCGCCACCCGCAAGCAGGCGTCGAGAACAATTGCCCTGGCCTCCGTCAGAGTAATGGTGCTGCCAGCTGGGGCGCTGGGAGAAGCGCCGATTGTTGTCCTGGTCAGCTGTACCGGGCCTGCGATGACATTGTCGCCCTCGGCAGGGGCCACGCCTGTTGTATAGCGACGGTAAATAATCGCCAGGTTAGTACCTGATGCGATCCACGATGGCATGTCGGCTGCATACCACGAACCCTTATGATCTGTTAAGGGCAAATCATATTGGTCAATGTTGCCAAGGACGTAAGGTTCAAATACCCCAGAGCCGTCTCCAGTCACCTTGGCGATGGACCCAGGATTATCGCGATCGCGCAATTGCGCGTAAATGTTTTTTTCGCCGGTATAGATCAGTTCTAGTTCGTTAGCCATTAAAACTTCGCCTCCGAGGACAGAAGCTCGATGATCAGCTCTTGGTTGGTTTCCGTCGCGCTGCCGCCACCGCCACCACCTGAGTTGTTGCGAATGGCTTCCAATGAATCGTTGTCGTTCTCGAAGCTACTCCAAACCGCAGTGGCCTCCTCGGAAACCAAATAGGCAAAAACCGAATTGTCCACAACGTCATCATCGGTAACAGCGACCTTTAAAAGATGGTCAAGGTTGTTTGCCACCAGCGCGGCTTCGGCCCCGCTCTGCACATCCGTATCCCAAGCCGAATTCCATGGGATCGCGGTCAAGCCCGCCCCGGCAGCCCCTATCACTACCGTGTCTGCCAAGATGTCTTCCGTATCAGACTTAATAGCCGCAACTTCGGTATCGACAAAATCGTCAATATCGTCAATCTTGCCCGATATGGTCGCGAGTGTTCCAGGGATATCATCTACCTGAAGCTCGCCCGTGTCCGCCAGGATGTCGTCAACGATGCCGTCAATATCGTCGATCTTGCCCGATATGGTCGCGAGTGTTCCAGGGATGTTGTCTGTTTGTAGCTCGCCCGTGTCCGCCAAGATGAGGCTGACATTCGTGTCAACCGTTGCGAGATTCGCTGCCGTGGCCAACAAAGCGTCAGCTACGGCAACATCACACGCGGTATTGATCTGATCCGTCGCATCAGAGCCTTCCACCTGCACCGCGTTCGCGTCGATCGCCGTCGATGTTCCGGGGGTTGTATAGATCGTCAGCGGCTCCAGCAAGATACCGCTAGTTGCCGATTTGGCGTACAAGACGATCAGGTCGGCGTTTGTCTCCGCCTGCGTCATAGTAAACAAATAAATACCGGGGGCATTGGCCGAGTCCAACTCAGTCGGCTCAGAGTCGTTTGTGGCCGACATGGCGGCGCCGTCCAAGGAGATTTGCGCCGTAATGCTAGCCGAATCCCCAGTCTTGCTCGAAGCATCGCTGCTGTCGTAAGCATAGACCGCAAGTATTTGCGAAGCTACGTTTTTGTAAATTGCCATATTATGCGCCACCTAATACTTTCGGGTGCCTTCGTATCGTTCCACCACCTCCACCACCACCTTCCTCTTCTCTTTGGGCTGCCCCTGTATCAATGAACGTATTTGTGGACGAACCCTTGAATTCGGTGGGGTAGCTTTTGGCCTTAGCAGAACTTCCCACACTGAAATCTCCCCCGTCTACATCGGTGAAATCTGGGTTATCGACCTCGTTGTTTTCTAAATCGTGAAGTACCGAACCCGAATAATCCTCACCTGGCGTATTGCCGTGCAGGTGATTGTACCCGTGATACAGGACAATCCCGCCACTGTCGTTGTTTATACCTATATCCCAATCTTTCACGATATTCCCCACGGCCATCACAATATCTGTAGCATTGAGATCAAGGCCGTACTTACCCGCAATGTCCTCGCCAACCACTGTGTTGTTGTTGATGATGTGCATCTCGTTGCTGGCACTGTCGATCCCATTCTCACCAGTTGTATGAACCAAGTTATTGGTGAGAACGATCATGTTGCCATCAGCCCAAATGCCGTGACCAGACACATCATGGACATAATTGTTACTCGCATAGGCATAGTAGCCGAGCCTCAGAGCATGCGTAGCACCGCCTTGTTCAATATCATGAATGTGGCAACCATAGACGATGCCAATTGACCCAGGGTCCCAGCATGATCCACCATATGGCCCCACATCTGTGATCTCACACCGGAACATCCCCCAAAAGGAAGAGAAAGACACCATGTAGCTTGTGCAGTTGTGGATCTTCAAGTCCTTGAGGAAAAAGTGTGAGGGTGCATTGATGAAAATTTTAGCTATCTCATCAGCGCCATCAATTTCGCCAATCCCTCCATCCCCAGGGGTTGAGGTATAGCCACTAATAATCAAGGGGTTGTTTTGGCTAGTACTTACACTTAGGCCAGACAAGTCATAAGAATTTCCTCCTTCAGGGGTGACGTGGGCCGCATTGGACTTAACATTGATTTGATTACCAGCGGCACCATCAATCTCGTCAATTGCCCTCTGGATTGTTCCATAGGCGTCACCATCGGAGTCCCCATCATCGAGATCACTACCCCCCGAGAAATCTACATATTTATGGGTAATAGCCATATATTATTCTCTAGCCCATCTCGCGTCGAAGCCTGAACTGTCTGCATCGTCTTCCACTGAACCCGACCAGTCATCTAGCGGGGCGAGCCACTTCCACGAACGGCCATCGTCGTACTGCAAGCGAATGTACTCGGGACTCTTCCCAGACGTAGGAGTAGCTCTAACTACCTGCCCGACCATGCCGGTTTCTCTGAAAGTCTGGCCGTCAATGACCAGCTCCTCTTCTCGTTGAATAACCTTGACTGTGCTTTTCATACGTCTAAGTCTAATTCTAATAGTTTCAGCTTAAGAGCTTGGAGCTTTTGTATTGACGCGCTATTGGCAATAGCCAACCTTCGTTGCGATACGGGCAAATATCTCCAAGGGATTTTTATGCGGTTTACAACCGTTACCACTCCTTCAATCTGCTGAGACAACTCGGGCAAATCAAACTCCGCGTCGATATTTACAGTTCGCTTTTTCATCAGGTAATCGGCGCCATCCCAAAACCCGCCCGAAAATAATTCAAGATGCCAACGGCGGTGTAGTCTTCATCCCAGAATGTTTTCTGCTGCAATAGGCAGCTCGCGATGACCCCCTCTTGCGTTCCCCCGCCGCCAACGCTTGTGCTATACGTTTCGATTGTCCTGTCTGGGTCGGGGTAGTTTTCCTTGGCCTCCTTAGCGGTCGGCTCGACATTTTCTGTCCACCAAGCGAAATCCCGATCCCCGTACCTGGTCCGACTTCCTACGCGGAACCCAACCTCTGTTTCGCCTTCTTTGCGGTTGTATATATTGCCGGAGAACGAAAACTTTCCGTAGTTCTCGCCGAGTATCGAAACATACGTCGGCATGGAGTTCGCCCCCATCATGTCTTGCCAGTCATTGTTATCTGTATTCACGCCAGAAACATTCGCGTAATTGGCTTCCCTGACCACCAACCCTGACCGCCAGTTGTACGCGATGTTGGCGTCAATGCTGACTTCGTGAAGACCCGCAGGCCCGTTGTCTGCGTCTAACTCAATGACACAGCTATTGTCCTCGCCGCTCCTGACATCGTTGAGGAACAAATTGCCGCTAATCACTAAGCCTGTTTTGTTCACATTCGCAACCTGGACCCCGACCCCGCGATCTGCGCCATCTATTTTCTTCGGGTCGATAAACAGGTTGTCGCGGATACTTCCCGACACCCCTGCATCCCTTGCCGGGTTATCTTTCGATCCGCCCAAGACATACCCAAAGCTTTGCAGTGCGGTATCGATAAATACGTTTTCGTCCATCACCCCGCCGCAGCGAAGTTGAACCCCATGACTAGACGACGACATTGAAATGTTGCGCCGGAACACAATGCCCGTGCAAGTGGATGTGATGTACGCATTATGCGTGAACTTGTCATCGGGTACGACATTTTCTTTCCAGCCCAGGTGATACAAGAAGTTTTCCTCAAGCACCCCGCCGGTAACGCCCTGCCAGTAGATATGGACCCTGCCGCCTACCGCATATGGCGCATCAACCACATTGCGGCGGAAGATTACATTCTCGACTGGGCCATGCCCGGCGATTCGCTGCGAGATCATCGCAGTACCATCGAACAGGCACCCCTCGATATGGAAGGTTGTCCCTTCAGACCGCCAAACAATATGAGGAGGCCGGACAGAGCCATCATGGCCGTCAGGAACCAGGAAATGCAAATCAGCTATCGCGACGTAACTGCACTTAGTGCCTTCCCGGCCAACCAGGATTTGCGACTCTTTAGCCGGTTGAACCATAGGGCGGGAGCCAGAACCATACGCCCCAATCAACATCATGGCATCCGCGTTCTTGCCTGAAACAGACCATTCGCCAAAGTCCTGGCCAACGAACACATCGCCTCGCTTCAGCAGAAGCTGATCGCCTGTGCCATTCGCAAGCAGGTCTATCCCTGCCGCAAGAGTCTTGACCGGCTCTGATTCTGATCGCCCGCTGTTGTCGTCGTCACCTCCGACTGAAACGAAAATCTGTTTCGCGCCTACCGCCAACGGCCATTCGGTCCAGCCGCCGGGCTGCGAGTCCGGTAGTTCCGCCGGATCAAAATCCTCGCTGTTGGAGGGCGCGGCGGGGCTATCCATTTCCTCCGCAGAGTTCTCGCGCGAAGGCACGTCCTCGCCAGGCCCGGCACTGGGTGTTTCCAGAGTACGGACCAGATCCATAATCCGATCCATTTCGATCAAGTTATTCGGGTGCAGTGTGATATCAACTTTCACAGCGCCGTAGCTCCTAGTCCACAGGTTCATTCGGGCGGATCTGGCTTAATAACGGAACCGCCTTCCAAACGACCGCGAATCCGTGCAACCTCTCGATCGAGTGAATGCAGCTTGTCGCTGTAATCGTCAAACCGAGCACGGAATCGCTTTAGCTCGTCAATCATCATTTCCAGTTTGGCATTCAG
>JABSPW010000179.1 GCA_013214285.1 Halioglobus sp.
GGTTTTCTTTGGCGTGGTGATTTTTACAATATTTTGGCTTGGTAACTACTTCCGAGAAGATGATATCCCGCTCGATTTTCATGTGTCGCATCAAAATAAAAATCTATCGCGAACCACTGTAAGTTCAGTGTCTGCCGTTGCAGTCGCCACGTGGTTGATGGCACTCGTCGGTCCTTTGCTTGCTTATAGTGTGTTTAGTGGGGTAGCTCCATCAGATCAAAAACCCTTTGTCCTGCCCTCAGCAGGAGATTCATGGCGTCAGGCCAAAGCCGCTACCTGGTGGTGGCGGCCTCCCGCGCGCTGGGCTGGGCAGCAGTCGGCATACTATGCTCGTGACGGACGCACAACGGGGCTTTATGTTCAGTATAACGATGGTTTCTTTGGCGAAGCCGAAGTCATTGGCAGCAGTAGGTGGTTCGCGCTTGAAGACTCGTTTGAGCAGGTTGTATGGCAGAAAAAGTCGCCTGTATTGCTTCCGGACGGGCGGGTTTTGGTTGACGAGGCAAGGGTGCGAGGGCGGGGCAGCGAGCTATTGGCCTGGTCCTGGTATCTGGTAGGAGATGCGAGTACATCCAACGATTATGAGGCGAAGTTATTAGAGGTGAAGGGCAGGCTTGGACTAGGCGCTCTTGGGGTATATCGCGTCGTAATTACCATGCCGTTGCAAGCTTCTGTGACGGATACGCGAGTGCAGATGCAGCGTTTTCTCGATGAGCATGCGCCGCGACTCTACGAAAACCTGCAGTTTTGGGCGGACGGATAATGGAAGCGGTAAACAAACCCCTTATAGTGCACCTGATCTACGCCCTGTCTACTGGTGGTATGGAGAATGGACTGGTGAATATCATCAACCGGATCCCGACTGGGCGTTATCGACACACCATCATCTGCCTGACAAAGGCAAGTGACTTTGCGCAGCGTATTACTGCAGCCGATGTCGAAATTATCGAGCTTGATAAGCGTGAGGGGCACGATTTGCGTTGCTATTGGCGGTTGCGCAAACTAATCAGGAAGTTACAGCCAGATATTGTTCATAGCCGCAATCTGGCAGCCCTGGAAGCACAGCTATCTACGCTCGGGATTTCAGGGATTAAGCGGGTGCATGGGGAGCATGGTCGAGAAATTTTTGATGTCGACGGCAGTAATTGGAGGTATCTGCTGTTGCGTAAATTCATGCGATTCTTCATGCGCCATTATGTTGCCGTCAGTAGAGATCTGGCGAGCTGGTTAGTGTCCTCTGTGGGCGTCGGTCAGGAAAAAATCACCCAGATCTATAATGGTGTGGATAACCGTCGCTTTGCCCCGCAAAACGTGAAGCCCTTGGCATTATTGCCCAAGCCATGGCATGAGCTTGATGGTATGTTGGTGATCGGGACGGTAGGCCGGCTCACACCTGTAAAGGACCAGCAGATTCTGCTGTACGTGATGGCATACCTGCGTCAGGCCAGCCCTGATCTGTTTAAGCGTGCGCGCTTAATCGTTGTCGGTGATGGCCCTCTGCGTGCAGAGCTTGACCAAACGGTTAAGCAAATGCAGTTGCAATCGGTAGTCTGGTTGGCGGGCGATAGGGAAGATGTTCCAAGTCTGCTGCAGGTCATGGATATTTTTGTGCTGCCGTCATTGGGCGAGGGTATCTCAAATACAGTTCTTGAGGCCATGGCCAGTGGCCTGCCTGTTGTTGCCACCGCCGTGGGTGGGAATGTCGAGTTGGTGGAGGAGGGCGTTAGCGGAAGTCTGGTGCCCACAGGAGATGTTCAGGCGCTGTCGAATGCTGTGTTGGCGTTGCTTGAGAACGATGGGGAGCGTGCGCGACAGGGCGACAATGCCCGGCAAAGAGTGTGTCGCGACTTTGATTGGAACAGTACGATGGCGGCTTATCTCGACGTTTATGACACGCTTTTGGTCGAGCCTGTTTAATTATGTGTGGCATAGCAGGACTATTCGATTTTCATGGTCATCAGGGATTTGATGGCGCTCTGTTAAGAACCATGAATCAGACCCAATTTCATCGCGGGCCTGATGAGGGTGGAGATTTTTTAGAACCGGGTGTGGCGCTTGCACACCGGCGCTTGTCCATTATTGATCTTTCGTCCGGTCAGCAGCCTATGCACAGCGCTGACGGTAATCTCTGCGTTGTCTTTAACGGAGAAATCTACAACTTTAGGACATTGGCTTATGAGCTGAAGGGGCTGGGCTATCAATTCCGGACCCGGTGCGATACCGAAGTGATTGTGCATGCATGGCAGGAATGGGGGGAGGCCTGCGTTGAGCGTTTTCGCGGCATGTTTGCATTTGCGGTGTATGATCGGCATCGACAGTGTTTATTCCTCGCGCGTGATCGCCTGGGGATCAAGCCCCTTTTCTATACCCAAATAGGCGAGGAAACACTGGCTTTCGGCTCGGAACTGAAGGTGCTCAAAGCCCATCCTCGTCTGTCGCGGACACTGGAGCCCCGCGCCGTGGAGGATTACTTCACGTTGGGTTATATACCTGAACCTCGAACGATTTATCGAGATGTTTATAAGTTGTCGCCAGGCCATTCGTTGCTGATTGAGCGGGGTAAGCCTATTCCACCGCAACGCGAATACTGGGATGTACCGTTCACCCCTGTGGTAACGGGCTCTGAGGCGGATCTGTGTGAAGAACTATTTCTTCGCATGCGAGAGGCGGTCGACATGCGTATGGTCGCAGAGGTGCCTTTGGGCGCGTTCTTATCTGGCGGTGTTGACTCGAGTGCTGTGGTTGCCGCCATGGCGCAGTTGCAGGGTAATCCCGTCAACACCTGTGCGATTGGTTTTGATGTCCCGCAATTTAATGAGACCGACTTTGCGCGGCGTGTGGCTGAGCGGTATCAGACGAGACACCATGAGCGTGTTGTCGCCAGCGATGATTTCGATTTGCTCGATACGCTGGGTGCACTGTACGACGAACCCTACGCAGACAGTTCCGCTATTCCCACCTATCGCGTCTGCGAGTTAGCACGAGAACGTGTTACTGTGGCTTTATCCGGCGACGGCGGTGACGAAAATTTTGCTGGTTATCGTCGCTATCGGTGGCATATGAATGAGGAGCGAGTGCGGAATCTTTTGCCATTGGGCGTGCGTCGCTCGCTCTTTGGAGCTTTGGGTCGTCTGTATCCGAAAATGGATTGGGCGCCGAGGGTATTTCGCGCCAAAACGACTTTCGAATCAATTGCGCGGAATGCTGTAGAGGCCTATCTACACTCTGTCTCGCTCACTTCCGAGGTCCAGCGTAATCTCTTGTTTAGCGCTGAGTTCAAACGGGAGTTGCAAGGATACCGGGCAGCAGAGACCTTTGAGCATCACGCTCGTCGTTGCCCGGTCGATGACCCATTGTCTTTGATTCAGTATCTGGATATGAAGACCTATCTGGTGGGGGATATCCTGACTAAAGTAGACCGTGCGAGCATGGCGCACGCCTTGGAGGTGCGGGTCCCATTGTTGGACCATGAATTTGTCGAGTGGATTTCGGGGCTGCCGGTTCGGAGCAAACTGCGGGGGCAAGAGGGAAAGTACATATTCAAAAAGGCCCTGGAGCCGCACCTCCCGCACGATGTGTTGTATCGACCCAAGATGGGTTTTGGGGTGCCATTAGGGAAATGGTTTCGTGGCCCTCTGCGCCAGCGCTTGCGAGAATCTCTGCTTGAGGGGGGTCTGGCCGAGACTGGAGTGTTTGATCGCGCTTGCCTGGAGCGAATGGTCAACGAGCATCAGTCGGGCTTGCGCGAATACAGCGCGGTGTTATGGTCGCTGATGATGTTTCAGGCAACCATGTCAGGTGAAGATCTGGCGTTGGCATGAGCATGGTCAGCATTATCCTATTACAGTGGGCTGGCATAGGCAGGCGTTTGGAGGAGTCACCGTGAGTCCTTACACAGCTTTTGTAGCGGGGCTTCTATTCCCGCTGCATGAAAGGCTGAAGGCACATACCTCGGTGTCGGTATTGCAATCAATGGAGCGCTCCCAGTGGTTGTCCCGTGCGCAAATACAGCAATTGCAACTGCAGCGCTTGCGCGATTTCCTGGTTCGTATCGGGCGTGATGTGCCGTATTACCGGGAGATGTTTAATGCGAGAAACTTCAAGCCGGAAGAAACCCAGTCCACGCTCGACCTCCAACAGCTACCATTGACTGGCAAGGCGCAGATCCGGGCCAATATGGGGTCGCTGAAAGCTGTTAATGCGGGTCCTATGGAGCGCTTTAGTACAGGGGGCTCTAGTGGTGAACCTTTAGTATTTTATCGTGGCAAAGAGCGAGTGAGCCATGATGTTGCGGCGAAGTGGAGAGCTACTCGCTGGTGGAGTGTTGATATCGGTGACCCAGAAATTGTTCTTTGGGGTTCGCCTATCGAACTGGGTACCCAGGACAGGCTGAGACTGCTTCGAGACCGGTTGCTGCGCACAGAGCTATTGTCGGCTTTTGAGATGTCTGAAGAAAAGATGCATGGATTTATTCGGCGAATTCAGGCTTTCAAGCCCCGCATGGTGTTCGGCTACCCTTCCTCGCTGGCATTGCTTGCGAATTACGCCTTGACCTGCAATTGCCGTCTAGATGACTTGGGTATTAGGGTTGTCTTCGTTACTAGCGAAAGTCTCTACGATCACCAACGTGAAACGATAGAGGCGGTCTTTGGGGCTCCCGTCGCAAACGGTTACGGCGGAAGAGATGCTGGCTTTATAGCGCACCAATGCCCGCAAGGAGGGATGCATATTACCGCAGAGGATATAGTGGTAGAAATTGTAGATACGAATGGGAATGTGGTTGCCGATGGGGAGAGGGGGGAGATCGTCATTACGCACCTTAGTACCGGCGATTTCCCCTTCCTGCGCTATCCGACTGGTGATATCGGTATCTTATCGCATGCGGCTTGTTCCTGTGGTCGCGGTTTGCCCCTGTTGCAGCAGATAGAAGGCCGGTCTACCGACTTCATCAGGGCGCCGGATGGTACAGTAATACACGGGTTGGCACTGATCTATGTGCTACGAGAGCTGCCCGAAGTGAGTGAGTTTAAAATCATCCAGGAATCCGTTGACAATATCACGGTACAGCTTGTTACATTGACGAACGATGCTGCCATTCTGGAGCGTCACGTTACAGAGCAGTTCAGGCAGAGACTGGGTGATTCGCTGGTGGTTCGTTTTGAATATGTGAATTCTGTGCCAGCAGAGGCCTCGGGTAAATTTCGATATGTCGTCAGTCATGTTGCAGGATAATCTGGAAGGGACGTGAGAGGCGAGATGCGAGACATAATTGTCACCCTGATGGTTTTTGTGACCATACCCTATATCCTGCGTAACCCCTGGT
>JABSPW010000180.1 GCA_013214285.1 Halioglobus sp.
GGGCATCCAATTCAAAACAGATAACCCGAAGCGGGAGTTTCTCGACATGCTGCGAGCGCACATTCCCGCTGCACAAGCAACCCGCTACCACATCCGTGATCCGCGCTTTGATAGCTTGCAAACCATGCAAGGTGAACCCTTCAGCTACATGCCCCAGGTGGCTTTCCTAGAGGTTACCCAGGACGATGGCACTGCACAGTACTTCTCAATCCTGCACAACAACAGCTACACCAATAACACCCAGATGTTCAGAGAAGCAGAACGGCGAGTGCCACAAGAGGACTACCTGACCGTTGTGCGAGGATTCATCGGCTCTTACCCCAACGTTTTTTTCCAGGTGTCTGATGCTCATCTGGCAGGCTTTTTGAAAGCCATTGAACTCATGCGTAATGAGGCTGACTACACCCGGCTGGTTACAAACTACGGCATACGTCGCACCGATGAGCGCTTCTGGCCTCTCTCTGATCGGCTGTACGCGCAGTATATTGAGACCTTCCCTCGCGAGGCAGGTCTGTTTGACCTGAACCGCTATGAAAACCGCTGAGCCAAAGAGGAAGCGGGGCGGGCTGAAGAGAGGGTTGTATTCGCCACTCACAAGTCATGATTTTTGTGGCCCCGCTTATGCCCCGCAGGGCGAGGCACGCTGTCAACTTAGCACAGGCACTTGGGTGGACAGCCGTCATCGGCGCCATCCGTGACCGATTGCACAATATTGCTCACTCGGGAGTGAAGCAGGTCTCAATTCGGGTTGCAGAGCACTCCGCTGCGGCCGCAGGCTGTCTCGGCAGCTACTCTACACCAGTGTAGCGCCGATCCCATTTACTGATGATCTTCGCAAGAGACCCATCAGCCTGCGCCGATGCCAGCGACTCATTGAACGCTGCGATCATCGCTTCATCGCCATCCCAACTGCGAGTTGCAGCCACATGACGTGCAGCACCAGGCAATGCGATATCTACAACCTCAAATTCCTGCAGCCTATCCCTAAGTAACTCGTGCAAAACCATATTGGCAGTACGCTGGTCGGCAATAACTAAATCCACCTCGCCGTTGAGAAGGTTCAGCAGATTGGAAGCCAGCAGATCTTCCTGCACAAGCGTCAAGTCGCGAATGGAGGAAAAATCAACGCCATAGGCGTAGTCGGTGCGCACACCCATCCGACTTCCCGCTAATTGCTGCAAATCGCTGTAAGCGCGGCGATCCGACCGCAACTTTAAGATGATCAGATCGCTTTGCAAGTAGGGCTCACTGAACAATAGATCCTCATTGCGGTCATCGGAATACCAGACGGATGCAAGCCCATCGTATACCCCCAAGCGCGCGCCCTCTACCGCCCGCGACCAGTTCTCAATAGTAATCTCAGGCGTGTAATTGGTGCGCGCAAAGATATGTTTGACCAGCTCCAGAGCGAGACCCTGCTCTGGCAGGGCGGGATCCGCGTAAGGTGGTGACAGGTTGGCCAACAGTCGGAGGTCCTGTTGCGCATTGGCGCTACCACTAAAAAAAACAGCGATAGCGATGGTCCATACACATCTCAACATCGTTCACTCCCTCTGCGAGTATTGCTGTTACCCCATTTGACAAACCCAAGAACAGGGCAAGAATAAACTGCTAATAGGCGAAACTCCATGCCTTTTTCGCCTGTCGCTTGCGCCAATTTCTGAAAAAAGTAGTCGCTGATTCACCCGTCCGGTAAGATGCACAGCCAGCGCCGATTCATCCCCGCGACGGAACCCTCCTTGAGCAAGAAAACACTACTGTTGACCTGCCTTGCACTGTGCATAGTCGCTATCGGCATGTTCTGGCTGATGCCTGCCCCCGCGCTACTGGTACCAGCAACACTGCCGCCAGACCAGCGCGCGGATCACCGCCTGCTCAATTTTGAGGGCATAGCCAATTTTCGCGATCTAGGTGGCTATCCCACCACGGACGGCCGCCTGGTCAAATGGGGTATTCTTTACAGGTCAGGCACTCTCGCCCACGGCACTGATTCCGATCTCGCAGGGCTTGCACAACTCGGTCTAACAGCGATGGTCGATTTCCGATCTGCTGTCGAAAAGGAGGAAGAGCCCGACCGATTGCCGCAACCGCTGACCTTCGACGTGGTAGAGATTCCCACGCTCGACGACGGCAATAAAGTGATGGTGGAGATTATGCAGCGCATCGAGTCGGGCAACTTCGGCGATATGGATCCCAACCGCATGATGCTCGACGCCAATCGACAATTCGCCAGCACCTTCACTCCACAGTACCGGCAGTTTATCCGCACGGTGCAGGCTACCCAAGGCACCCCAATTCTTTGGCACTGCAGTGCCGGGAAGGACCGCGCCGGATTTGCGGCAGCCATCCTGTTGCGCATTCTTGGGGTGCCAGAAGACATTGTATTACAGGACTACATGGCAAGTTCAGAGCACGCCCTCGAAGCGCGCAAGGCACATTTACTGCTACTGCGACTATTCAGAGGGCGTGAGGCCGCCGACAAAATGGCAACGCTGATGGGAGTGGAGGACGCGTGGCTTCAGGCGGGCTTTGAAGAGATCGACGCCCAGTGGGGCAACTTCGACCGATACGTACGCGACGGGCTGGCATTATCGGCAAAGGACGTGCAAATATTACGGGACCAGTTGCTGGAGACTCCGCCCACTCTCAAATGACCTTGCTTGAGGCAATGTCACCACCTGTGTATTAGTCCAATTAGTTAGGCCGCAAAAAGGCGGCGTTTCCCTATAATGTCATTCCCCGGCGACACACTATTCTTTGTCGTCGGCATCACATGACACAGGCCGTCCATATGAATTTTGAATTTTCCGAAAACCAGCTTTTAATCCGCGATCAGGCGCGCAACTTCCTGACACAGGAGTGCGCGCCCCCGATTGTCCGCGCAGCACTGGAATCGGACAGTGGTTATGACCGAACGCTGTGGCAGAAAATCGTCGAACTCGGATGGACCGCGATAAACATCCCTGAGTCCGCCGGGGGGCTTGGCCTGAGCTGCCTGGAATTGTGTGTCATCGCCGAAGAACTAGGCCGGTCACTTGCACCGGTTCCGTTTTCATCAAGCGTATACCTGGCGACAGAAGCCATCAAACAGTTCGCTAGCAACGAACAACGCAGCTATTACCTGCCGAAACTGGCTGCCGGCGAGGTGATCGGCACTTGGGCACACAGTGAAGGCCTCGGCACTGCGGCGGCGACCGCACAAGTGATGGATGGCAAGCTCAGCGGCAGCTGGATGCCTGTGCCAGACGGCGATACCGCCGATATCGCCCTGTTCACTGCGTGTGACGCTGCAGGCGAGGTGCGTTTGTTCCTCGCCGATCTCACGGGCCCGGGTGTTGCACGCGCAGTATTGCCCAGCATGGACCCCAGCCGGCCGCAGGCGCAAGTAACGCTTAATGAGGCTCCAGTTCACGCCATGAACGCCGGGGCAGACGATCTGTCAGCGCTCTTAGACAGCGCTGCGGTGCTATTGGCCTTCGAGCAGATTGGTGGCTGTCAGGCGGCCCTCGATATGGGCATCGAATACACCAAACAACGCTACGCCTTCGGACGGCCCGTCGCATCCTTTCAAGCCATCAAACACAAATTCGCCGATATGTATGTCGCGCTGGAGCTTGCCCGAGCCAACGCCTACTACGGTGCTTGTGCTCTGGCGAACGATGCCCCCGACCTGCCTCTGGCTGCCGCCACTGCGCGCGTTAGCGCTATTGACGCGTACTACCTGGTGAGTAAAGAGAATATTCAAGCCCACGGTGGCATGGGCTTCACCTGGGAATTCGATTGCCACCTGTACTATCGTCGTGCGCAGCTGCTAGCAGGCGTGATAGGAACTTTGCCCGTGTGGAAGGAAAAACTTTCAACACGACTGCTAGAAGCCGCTTAAGGAGCACGTCATGGACTTCAAGGACACACCTGAACTGGCCAGTTTTCGTAGCGATGTGCGTAGCTGGTTGGAGGCAAATGCCGAGCGACGCACAGACAAACTGCATATGGGCATGGAAGGCGATGCAGCCTTCCAAGAGGCCAAGGCCTGGTACCAGAAAAAGGCCAGGGCCGGATTTGCCTGCCTCACCTGGCCGAAGGAATACGGCGGCGCTGGCCTGACACCCTTGCATGATGTTGTCTGGACCCAGGAGGTGGAACATTTTAAAACCCGTGACGCACATTTCGTCATCGGCATTGGCAACTGTGGTCCAGCAATCATGCACTTCGCCAAAGAGGAGGGAAAACGTGAACTGCTACCGCGCATGGCCAGTGCCGAGGACGTGTGGTGCCAGTTGTTTAGTGAACCCGGCGCCGGCTCCGACGTGGCGGGTCTGCGCACTCGTGCCGAACGTGAAGGTTCTGACTGGACACTCAACGGCCAAAAGATATGGACCTCCGGTGCGCAATACTCCGATTACGGTGTTGTATTGACGCGCACAGACCCGACAGTATCCAAGTACCGCGGACTCACCCTATTCATGCTCGATATGCGCCAGCCAGGTGTCGAGGTGCGTCCCATCAAGCAGATGGACGGCGGTGGCCACTTTAACGAGGTGTTTTTTCACGATGCCCACGTGCCTGACAGCTATCGACTGGGCGATGTGGGCGGCGGTTGGACCGGTGCGCTAACCGTGCTGATGAGCGAACGCCTGGCCATCAGCGGTGTGCAACCGACAGGCTTTCCTCAATTCCTAGATCTGGTGAAATCACTGGAGCTAAACGGGCAGCCGCTAGCCAGTGACCCGATCGTACGCGACCGCCTCGCCTCCTGGTACAGCCAGTACGCCGGTCTGCAAGCCCTCTACAAACGAATGCTCACCGCCGTCGCCAACGGCGGTATCGCAGGAGCAGAAGCCTCTATGGGCAAACTCGTAGGTGCCGTCATGAACCAGGAGATCGCCAATTATAGCTGCCAGTTGTTTGGCCCAGCGGGTGTTATTCAGGACTCGGCAATCAGCCCAGAACGCGCCCACTTTCAGGAACAGGTGCTGTTTTCCCCAGGAGTGCGTCTCGCGGGCGGCACCGACGAGGTGATGCGCAACATACTCGCGGAGCAGGTATTGGGTCTGCCACAGGAGCCACGCGCCGACAAGGGCATGGCCTTTCAGGACATTCCCACCGGTCCAGGTTAACCGCCCAGACCCATGAACAGGACAATCAGAATAGCCGGGGGCACCACGTAACGCAGCAGCGCATACCAGACCGAATAGCCGGTTGCACTCAGCTTCGCCAGCTCGTCCCGTGTCGTAGCTTTATGGACTGCCCACGCAACAAAGACTGCGATCAGCAAACCACCGACAGGTAGCAGCAGCTTCTCG
>JABSPW010000181.1 GCA_013214285.1 Halioglobus sp.
ATGCATAGAACGAAAGATGGCGACCTGATCGTGGCCGAGCCTGATCGCTCGGCGACCTGGGAAACAAATAAGATCGTATTACTGATCATGTGTGCCCTTTCTGGCACGATTGCACTGGGTTTTACATGGGTAGGTGCATGGCCGATCTTGCCGTTCGCAGGTTTGGAAATGATGGGATTGGGGTCCGCGCTGTATTACGTCTGTTGGAAATTGCGCTATCGCCATGTCATAACACTGGCGCCTGGGGTGGTGCGTATTCAAAAAGGCCACTATTACCCGAGGAAGGAATGGGAGCTGGCAATAAACGATGTGGCCCTGTCCATCCTGCCGGAGCGTCACCCGCTGGATGCGCCGTCCATTATTTTATATGGCGACGGTGAAGAAATCCCATTGGGTGAATTCCTGGGACGAGAGGACGCAATTGAGTTGTCGGCACGGTTGAAGGCGCGTTTGCCGGTGGTCAATGATCAGGCACATACGCAGCATGATTTTTGAGTTGATGCGGGCGGGCAGAATTTGTTTGTGTTGGCAAGGGGTTACATACACCGTTAGTGGATAGACGCCCGGAGCCTTAGATTGTCAACTGTGCGGGGCGCGCATTCTGACTGGGGCTCAGTCAGTGGGCAGCACCGATCCGAGATGCGACCTCGGGGGCGGTTGCAATGCCGTAAGCAATTGACAATGGCTATTGTCGGGTATCTGGGCGTACACTAGAGGCCACTGGAGGAGGAATCATGATCGAGTATCACAACCCGGATGCGCCGGTGGGCATTGAAGAAACGCCCTATCATTTGTCTGTCACAATCAGCTCGGACCAGGCAAGCAGCCTCGGTTTGCTGGCGAATGGGTTTCCCGATTCTGTCGCGTTTCTTGATGAGCTGGGCTATGCATTGCAACAGCTGCGGCCTGCTATTACTCTGCGCGCCTACAACAAGAGGAATGCGACTATTCCCGCCAGTGATCAGCTGCTGGGCGAGATCGGTGGAGAGTGTATTGGGGTAATCGCGGCTTACGGCCACTGAGGCTCCTGCACAACCGGCACCGTGCGTGACGGCATTAACCTGGCAAAACGAGGCATCCCCGCTGTGGCGCTGGTCACCGAAGCGTTTTGGTCCCAGGGGGATTTCGTGGCGCAGTCTCTGGGCATGCCGGATGTGCCCAGGATTAAACTTCCTCACCCGGTCGCAGGCACTGGCATAGCCAGAATGCGAGTGGTGGCGGAGGCTATTGCGCCAGAAGTCATCCGCGCGCTGGAGGCGAAGGATGGCTGAATTGCTGTCGGCGCCTGATGAGGCTCAGGCGGTGGAGGAATTGCACCTGCGCGGATGTACCGACGGACTGCCTGTCATTGTTCCCACGCGCCCGCGGGTCGCTAGGATGATCTTGGCATCCGGTATGGACGCCGACCTGGTATTGGGCACTATGGGGCCTGGCCATGGCATTGCAACCATCGAAAACGTCGCAGTCGCTGCCGTCATGGCCGGTTGTTTACCCGATTACATGCCCGTGGTTGTGGCGGCGGTGAGGGCCATCATTGACCCTACATTTGATTTAACCGAAATGCAGGCGACCACGCATTGTACCGCGCCACTGATGATCGTAAACGGCCCCGCGCGTCAAAGCTGCGGGCCGATTGCCTCGGGCACGGGCGCTCTGGGTCCGGGTCATCGGGCAAATGCCAGTATTGGGCGTGCGCTGCGCTTGACCATGATCAACATTGGCAAGGCACGTCCCGGCGTTTCGGACATGGCGTTATTGGGTCATCCGGGAAAATTCACCTACTGTTTGGCTGAAGACGAAGAAAATAGTCCGTTTCCGCCACTGCATGTTGATCTGGGTTTCAAGGCGCAGGACAGCGTCGTGACAGTAGTCGGTGCCGAAGCGCCGCACTCTGTTATCTATGCCGGCGATGCCGATGACTCGGGAAGCTACAAAATACTGTTGGATTTACTGGCGATGGCGTTGGCCAATGCGCCGAGTAATAATGCAATCCTCACGGGTGGTTTCGCTACCGTGGTTTTGAATCCGGAGCATAGCGACGTGTTACACAGGGCAGGTTTGTCCCGGCAGGATATCGCCAGTGAACTGTACGAGCGTTGTTTCCTTGAGCCGGAGACGGTCAGGCGCCTCATGTCGGCATTTGCAGGTAAGAATCCCAAACGACAAATGGCCTTCCGGAGTCCTGATCAGATATTGATTTTGCAGGCTGGGGGTAGTGGTCTGTACTCTATGGTGATGCCTTCCTGGTGTGCTGGTACCCATACGAACTCCGCGGTCAGTGTCAAAGTGGAGGCGGATATGTTTTGTGAACTCCCTGACCTGGTATCGTGAGAGCCTATCGTCTTAACAGACTAGCGTGAGCTGAGATGGCAATGTGTGCGCGACCTGAGACTCTGATGCAGGCGACCGCTCGCTGTGCGTCACCTAGGCAGGATGAGCAGTAGCCGGGTTATACCTACAAGGTGGAACCTTGTTTTGGGCGGCGCCTATGGTCCTAGTCGGTGGTGTCGATCGCTTCATCGGGTGGACATGGATTGCGCTTCCATAGACGACATAAGGTCCAGGAGACGTTGTATTTTTTTAAAAGGATGCCCCTAACTATACTTGGCGCCAACCCATTACGGCGTTTTGCGCTATGATCCCAGTAAATAATTCTAAGTATGACAGCAAAAAGTATGCGTAACGTATTTGTGGTACTGTTGGTCAGTCCCCCGTTTTTGGCGAATGTTGCCCGTGCAGAGCACACCTGTCGCAACGGTTCGTGTTCGTTTACTTGCAGTGTGGGAAGTATTGACTTTGGCATTGGCGTGGGAGGCATACCTTTTTGTCACAGTACCGCGCACGGCGACGGACGATCTAACCGACTGCCGCTGTATTGCGAGTTTTAAGACTAAATTTTGATTGCTCTGTCGAAGATAGAGCGAATGAAAACGCGGCGCTGGAATAAAGCTGGTGCAATCATGAGAGCGCAGTAGCCGCTGCGTCTGGCAGCACAGAATATAATTGCCTTGGCTTAGGGTTGCGTTAGGCAGTGCTATCGATGGCTGGATCGAATCTGGCGGTAGCAAGGAGGTGTAGAATCAGCACTGCTACAAGCGACAGGGGTTGGCCGGCGCATACGTCACCAACGGCGTCAGTAGCTCCTGTGGTGTGCTGCGTTGCGCTTATGATAAAAAGACGGGGGTTATGTCATATTGCGTCATAGCGCGCTGTGGCAAATCAGAGTGAGTGCCTACCCGGACCGGGTAGTAAAACAACCACAGGCAGATAGTGTGCGCCGCCACTGCCACTACTGGTAGAGTGAGGCACAACGTCTCGGTTATCCGCCTTGTTGTTGGCGAATGTCAGGTCTTCTTAATCATGCCGACCAGAAAGAGCAGTATGATTGAGCCGACCGTAGCAGTAATAATAGATCCAAGCAACCCGGTGGCAGAAAGCCCCAGCACTCCAAATACGAAACCACCGATCACGGCGCCGACGATGCCGATCACAATGTTCCCCAGAAGGCCCAGGCCACGTCCCTGCATAATATTGCTGCCTAGCCAGCCTGCGATCGCACCAATGATAAGGAATATAATCAGGCCTGTACCGTCCATAATGCTTACCTCTTCAGTGATAAAAAGTTGGCGCAGCCCGCAACAGCTGTCGCGTGTTCAACAGGTGGCTGCACCGCTCCAAGCCCTGGTGCATTAGCCATCCATCCTGATACCGGCGAACTCAATGGTGTCATTATAGACCGTAAAGCCAAATATGCACTTTTAGCAGCGAGTTCAGTGGGGTATTGGCCTAGGCTATACTGCAGAGCTGAAGTGAATGTCGAGTGCTTGCTCCACCATTGCGGGTATTCCGACACGTTGGCAGGGCGTCAGACGCGCCGTGTCGCTAGTGCACCGGCTACTGGACGAAAATACCCGGATAGCCACCTATGCTGCGCGTCTTGCCCCAAAGTAAGTCGGTCCTGGATACGGGGGTAGAGTGCGAACCACGTGTGACCGGAACATGCGTAATGGGGAATTGGCGACAATTCAGGCGCGGCAGTACCTCCCTTTTTGCGTCAAGGATATCGTATCCTGCGTCAAACGGCTGATGTCGAGACGGTAGGCTAGATCCAACTGCGAGACTGTGATCTCCTGTAATTCGGCCTACACTGAAAAAAAAGTAAAAGGCACTATACTATAGAGCCTCCAAGCCGCCAGTATAGAGAGCATGCCGTGAATAGACGAGTCAAAGTGGGTACCGGAGTCATTGTCGTTGTTATCGTCACCCTCGTGTTCGGTTTTTATCTGCTCAAGAATCATATGATCGCGGAGAAAATGGCATCGTTTCAGGCGCCGCCCGTTGCAGTCACCACCATGAAAGCCAAGCAGTCTCTCTGGACCACCCGTATTGATGCTATAGGTCAAATTACGGCTAGCGCTGGCGTTGACGTGACACCGCAGATTGCCGGACAAGTGCGAGCCATAAATTTTCAATCTGGTGATGTGGTCGAAGAGGGGCAGCTGCTGGTTCAGCTCGACGATCAGCTCGATCAAGATCAGCTGAAGCGTGACCTGGCTGACGTAAATTTGTCGCAAATGGACGTGAACCGTTACTCCACTTTGGTTCGAGAAAATAGTGCCGCCCAGGCCACTCTCGACAAAGTGCGGGCAAAGTTGGTGTCTGATCAAGCTGCTGCGCATGCCACGCAGACTAAAATAAATTACATGGCAATCAAAGCACCCTTTAGTGGTCGCCTGGGCATTCGCCAGGTAAACGTGGGTGATTTTGTGCAACCGGGTACTGAGCTGGTGAACTTGCAGGATACCAATTTGCTTTATGTGGATTTCAGCCTGCCAGAATCTTACTTACCCTTACTGGAAAATGGGCTGCAAGTGCAGGTGATTTCTGAGACGAGGGCCAAGCCCTATAGAGCTGTACTGGTGGCTATAAGTTCTCAGGTTGATCCAAAATCACGTAATGTGGACCTGCGCGCTGAGCTACTAGACCCCGATTTCGCGCTATCGCCCGGTATGTTTGCAACAGTGACCGTAGTGACGCGACAAACGACTGAAGTGATTGTTCTGCCCGCTGTAGCGGTAAGTTACTCGCTTTACGGTGACACCGTTTTCGTAGTGTCCGACCCAGTGAAAGACGGCGGCGATGGAAAGACCAAGCGTTTTGAGACGGCGTCGCACAGTGTCACCGTATTCGATCAGCTCGAGTCGAAGGTTGCGATTACAAAAGGTCTTAAGCCAGGTGACGAGGTGATCACCTCCAACCAGCAACAATTGCATAAGGATTCCA
>JABSPW010000182.1 GCA_013214285.1 Halioglobus sp.
ACGCCATCCTCCGCATTGACCAGGTTGATGGCTTCCTGGGGTGACAGGGACGGCCCTGATTTACGCGTCTCGTGCAAGACAAGCATCACCACGAGGACCAGCAGTGCGAGGAACTGAATCCACTGCTGCTGCATAAATTCCAGAAATAATGCCATGGTTTAACCAGCTCACATCGAACCAACGCGCGGTGACGGACCGGTGACCAGCAACCGCAGCGTGGGCACCCCTCGCAAAGGGCGCCAAGTATACTAGGGCGCTCCAGAATAAGCCATGGGGCCGGCAGCGAGACCAAAAGACCGGGCCATACGACAAGCAATGCGTCACCGGGTAAGACAGGGTAAAATGCCGCGCTTTGACCTGCCGACAGCCCACTGTAAAAGCGGAACAGACCATGAGTGGAAAAAACAGCAAACCGACGGTGTTGATTGTCCTGGATGGTTGGGGATACCGCGAGGATACGCGAGACAATGCCATCGCGAACGCCAACACCCCTGTATGGGACAGGCTCTGGGCGGAGGCCCCGCACACGTTGATTTCCGCCTCTGGCACCGATGTCGGTCTACCCAAAGGTCAAATGGGCAATTCCGAGGTCGGGCACATGAGCCTGGGCGCGGGTAGGGTGGTGCACCAGAGCATCTCCCGTATCGACCACGCCATCAGCGACGGCAGCTTTCGCGACAACGCGGCCTACGCGGACGCCATTGACAAGGCCATCGCCGCCGGCGGCGCAGTCCATGTGTTCGGGTTACTCTCCGAGGGCGGCGTGCACAGCCACGAGAAACACCTTTTCGCTGCTATCCGGCTGGCCTCGGACCGCGGTGCCGACAGGGTCTACCTGCACGCTTTCCTGGATGGTCGCGATACACCGCCACGCAGTGCCGCGCAGTCACTGACAAGGGCCGATACACTGTTCGCAGAACTGGGCTGCGGGCGGACCGCCAGCATCTGCGGACGCTACTATGCAATGGACCGAGACAACCGCTGGGACCGAATCGAGCAAGCCTACCAGCTGCTTACGCAAGGCGTCGCGGCGCACCAAGCCGCCAGCGCCAATGACGCACTGCAGGCCGCCTATGCCCGCGGGGAAAGCGATGAGTTTGTGCTGCCAACGACCATCTGCAGCGAGGCGCAGACCCCTGTGGTAGTCGGCGATGACGATGCCGTGTTGTTCATGAACTTCCGCGCCGATCGGGCGCGCCAGTTAACCCGGGCATTCGTGGTCACGGCGTTTGATGGCTTCGACCGGTCGGTCGTACCCAACCTGTCAGACTTTGTCATGACAACGGAATACGCCCAAGACATCGAAGCGCGTTGTGCCTTCGGACCGGAACAGCTGGTCAACGTGCTGGGGGATTACCTGGCACAGCACGGCAAGACCCAGTTACGCATTGCCGAGACAGAAAAATATGCGCACGTCACGTTTTTCTTCAGCGGCGGCCGTGAGGCATTATTCCCAGGCGAGGAGCGCTGCTTGATCCCTTCCCCCGAGGTCGCCACCTACGACCTGGAACCTGCGATGAGCGCGCCAGAGGTCACTGAGGCTCTTGTCGACGCCATCCACTCTGGCAACTTCGATTTCATCGTCTGCAATTTCGCCAATGGCGATATGGTCGGACACACCGGTGTCTACGAGGCCGCCGTCAACGCTGTCGAAGCACTGGACGTGTGCATCGGTCGCGTGGAACAAGCCGTACTGGAGGCGGGCGGCCAGGCGCTGATCACCGCCGACCACGGCAACTGCGAACAAATGCTAGATTACAGGTCCGGCCAGCAACACACCCAGCACACCACCGATCTGGTACCCCTCGTTTATATCGGCGCACAGCCTCGCCGGTTGGTGCCGCAAGGTGGTATTCTCGCGGACATTGCGCCCACTGTGTTAGGTTTGATGGGGCTTCCCAAGCCCAGCGAAATGACCGGCAACAACCTATTAACCGAGGGCGCTTGAGCGGCGCAGGTGCACAATCGGGCGCACGGATGTTGCACCCGGTAGTGCGGCACGGGCCCGCCCATACTGTTCTCCGATTGGCGGCATCGCTGCTTATCTGGTCTATCATGACGCTGCCTCAGGCAGGCTTGGCCCAATCGGATGAAGAGAAGACCCGCCAGCAGCTACAGGTGCTCGAGGCCGAAATACAGCACATCACACAAGAGCTCAACGAGGCGACCAACCGACAGAGTGTTTTACAAGCACTGCTGCGCGATGCGGAGAAAGAGTTGAGCGACCTGCAGCGTCAAATCAAGCAGCAAGAGGACGCGTTGGTGGCGGGCCAGCAGGCGCTGGACACCCTTAAAGAGCAGTATCACGCGTTGCAGGGCGTCCGCGACCGGCAGCAGGCACGCATTGCTCTGGAGCTGAGAACCGCCTGGCAGCTGGGCCGCCAGGGCCAGATAAAAGTACTACTGAATCAGGAGAGCCCCCACACGGTGGCCCGTTCATTGGCCTACTACCGTTACTTTTTTACCGCACGCAATGAACTGTTGCAGCAATACCGTGAGACCTTGCGCGAGCTGGAACAGGTGCAACAACAGATTGCGATAACTCTTCGCGAACTCGACACACGCAAACAGGCACTGGAGCAACAGCGCCGGAGCGTCATTGAGGCCAGGGATACACGCCAGCAGGTGGTGCAGCAACTGGCCAGCAGCATTACCAGTAAACACCAGCAGCTGGAGGCGAAAGAGCGCGATCGAGCAGAACTGGAAGCGCTCCTACGAGCCATTCAGGAGGCCGTGGTCAACCTGAAAATACCCAAGCAATACCGGGCTTTCAAGAGCGCCCGAGGAGATATGCCGTGGCCGCTCTCCGGTAAACCCAGCAACCAGTTCAATCGACCGCGCAACCAGGGCAAGATGCGCTGGCAGGGCCTCACCATTCCAGCTCCCGAGGGCACGCTGGTGACCGCCATCCATCACGGACATGTGGTGTACGCCGACTGGCTGCGCGGCTCTGGCCTACTGCTGATCATCGACCACGGCGACGGCTATATGAGCCTCTATGCGCACAATGCAAGTCTGTTACGGGAAGTCGGCGAATGGGTAGCCGCGGGCGATCCGGTGAGTACCGTTGGCAACACCGGTGGCGCAAACCGGCACGCCCTGTATTTCGAGATCCGCCATGACGGTAAACCCGTCAACCCGAATAACTGGTGCCAAGGCTAACGTCCGACTGCACTGGCTCGCTTTTTGTATTAAATACGCGGGTTTAGCACTTATTATAGTGAATAGGGTAGACTGTAGTCCCATAGCTTACCGGCGGTCCCTCATGCGCATTCGCACGCCCTTCCACAACGCTCTGGCGGGTTCGATCGCGATACTCGCTCTTCTGGCTGGCGCGCCCTGCGCACTGAGCAAAGCGCAGGGTGAATTACCACTGGATGAGTTGCGCACCTTCGCCGAAGTCTACAACCAGATTCGCGCGGGCTATGTCGAAGAGATCGATGACAGTACCCTGCTGGAGTATGCCATCCAGGGTATGCTCATGGGTTTGGATCCTCATTCCACCTATTTGACCGAGGACGCCTTCCAGGGCCTGCAGGACACCACCTCCGGTGAGTTTACCGGACTCGGGTTGGAGGTCGGTATGGAGAACGGTTACGTGAAAGTCATTTCACCGATCGACGGCTCACCGGCCGCCGCCGCCGGTCTCCTCAGCGGCGATGTCATTCTAAAGCTGGATAACGCACCGGTGAAGGGGATGAGCCTGAACGAGGCAATCGACATCATGCGCGGACCCAAGGGCAGCGAGATAGAGCTGACCATCGGGCGGCCAGGCCAAAGCCAGCCCTTTGACGTCACTATTGAACGCAATGTCATCAAGATCGCCAGTGTGCGCGCGAGTTGGCTGGAACCCGGTTACGGCTATGTGCGCGTGGCGCAATTTCAGAGCAGTACCGGCACGGACGTGCGCAAGGCGATAGAGAAACTGATGGCGGAACAGACACTGCGCGGTCTGGTCATCGACTTACGCAATAACCCGGGTGGCATACTCCGTTCCAGCGTCGCAGTCGCCAGCCTGTTCCTGGACGGCGGGCGGGTGGTGTATACAGAGGGGCGAATTGATAACGCGGACTTGTCTTACGACGCTGATCCGCTCGATATGACCGATGGTGTGCCCATCGTCGTTCTGATTAATCAGGGTTCCGCCAGCGCTGCGGAGATAGTCGCCGGGGCGCTGCAAGACCGCCGACGCGCCGTCATTATGGGTACCGAAAGTTTCGGCAAAGGCTCAGTGCAAACCATCCTGCCACTTTCGGACTCCCGAGCCGTAAAACTGACAACGGCGCTCTACTTCACACCCAGTGGTCGCTCCATCCAGGCAGAGGGAATCGTTCCCGATATATTGGTCGAACGTGCCACACTGACCGCACTGGACGATAGCAATCGGGTTAAAGAAGCAGACCTGTCAGGACACCTCGACAATGCGAGTGGCGGCGACAAACGCAAGACCAGGCAACTTAATCGCGAGCTACTGACGCGTGATAACCAGCTTTATGAGGCATTGGCGTTGCTGAAAGGTCTTAACATTCTCGGTCTGCAGCGGGACACAACTGGCCCCGCAGGGGATTCCTGAATCAACGCCCGGCGCGTCATACTGCAGAACGGCGCACCTCGATACCACATTGAGCCATGTAGGCTTTCGCCTCGGGTATGGTGTACTCGCTGAAGTGGAAAATACTGGCGGCGAGCACCGCATTCGCGCCGCCGCGTGTAATACCCTCCACCAGGTGATCCAGTGTTCCCACACCACCCGAGGCAATCACAGGTATCGGTACTGCGTCGGTGATCGCGCGGGTGACACCCAAGTCGAAACCGTTTTTCGTGCCATCGCGATCCATACTAGTGAGCAAAATCTCACCGGCTCCCAGCTGCGCCATTCTCTGCGCCCAGCCCACGGCATCGATGCCGGTAGGCTTGCGACCGCCGTGAGTAAAAATCTCCCAGCGCGGTTTGCCATCAACATCATGAACCCGCTTGGCATCAATCGCCACAACAATGCACTGCGAGCCGAAGCGTTCGGCCGATTCGCGCACAAGATTCGGATTGTGAATGGCGGCGGTATTGATACTGACCTTGTCCGCACCTGCGTTCAATAGAGTACGGATATCCTCGACGGCACGAATACCTCCGCCCACCGTGAGTGGGATAAACACATGCTCGGCGATCTGCTCCACCGTGTGCACGGTGGTATCGCGCCCCTCGTGGCTGGCGGTGATGTCGAGGAAGCAAACTTCGTCGGCACCCTGTTCGTTATACCGCATTGCTATTTCGAC
>JABSPW010000183.1 GCA_013214285.1 Halioglobus sp.
CATTGCCTGAGGCGATGTCCTCACAAGCCCTCGCAGACGATTGCGGTAAGGCAGGTTGGGCCCTGGACAGTGCGATACCGCTAGATTTTGTTGGTGACTATACGGGGGCGGCGGCTCCGGTGACAGTCACCGGAGCGCGCCTGACATGTTTGCGCGGCAGCGACATCTCCAACGGGGCTGATATTTTGGTAGTAAAGCGCACCGCTGCCGAGCCCAGCCTGTCCCACGGTGTACTGGCAGCGCGGTTGACCCGTACACAGGGCAAACGTTGGTATCTGCGAGTCGAGGCGGGCGGGCCAGAGACCTGGGTATACGTAGCGCCTGCGCAGTTATTCTCGCTTGCCTCAAACTTTGCGCCAGAAAGCTATTGGCGGGCTATGACACGAGTGTTGTTCATTCGTAAGTATTCGGACAGCGACCAGCGTAGCGATGACATACCTACCTTGTGTATTGAGAGTTTAGCGGGACACGCAATGCGTGCGCAATGTTTCGTCGAGGGAATCGAGGATATGCAATATGAATTTGGCCTTGATACCGATGCCGATGGTTTCCCTGACCGTTACTCCGATTCTCCCACTGCGACTGAAATCGACCAGGCAGTGACCACCCGGGTTTACTTGCTTGTGCGTAGCCTGGGTGTGGTGACAGGTTGGGTGGATGAGGAATCTCATGTTCTGGGGCGGAAAGTCGTGGCGGCCCGGCATGATGCTTATCTGCGTCGGGTGTTCAGCACCACGGTTTTGTTGCGCAATCTCGGCACAACTTTATAGCAGCGTGATGCTAACGGTGAACATGGCAATCTGGCACCGGGGTTCGGTAATGCTGTTGGCTCTGCTCTTCACACTGCTGCTGTCGTTGTTCGCAGTCACGATACTACAGACCGCCACTTTGGAGCTGCATATGTCAGGCAACCACCAGTTCCGTGAGGAGGCAGGCCAAATGGCCAAGTCCATCGTGACAGCGCTGGCCTTGAACCCAGACAATTTCCTACTGTCTTCCCGAGTTGGACAAAGTAACTGCGTGCGTGCAGAGGCGGTTCGAGCTTGCGACTTTGGTTCTCTACAAGCACCCGGTGTGATGGCGCCGCATAGCGGTTTCGACCTGGACTTTCGTGTAACGCGTGTCGCACCGCAGATTTTGGAGGAGCCTGACGCGCCTGTGTTTTCAAGCGTGGCTCAACAAAATCAAATAGCGCACTTTGAGATTATTGTGCGGGTGGAGGGGCGAGGTCTGCGCGGCGGGAATGCATATGTCGTGCAAGGTATCGTTGTTACCTTGCCGCAGGCTTCCGACACGATTGCCGAGAAACAGCGCCATGCGGCTTTACGTTCAGACGTTGCCGTTCGCACTGTGTACCGAACGTATTGGCGCCAACCCGGTATGGACCCGCTCTAGAGGGTTGGTGAGAAAAGGGTGGTACGCTGTGAACAATAAGCACCCATATGGAATCACCCTGATCGAATTGGTTATTGTCGTGACGCTGCTGGGGGTGCTGATCGCGACGGCTTTACCGGTCTATCAGTGGCAGGTGATCACATTGCGCCGTGGGCTTGCCCGGGTCGAGCTGCTGCAGCTGGCCGCACGACAGGAGGAATTTCTTCTTAATCATGGTCGATATGCTAACAGCTTAGCGGCCTTGGGTTTGCCGCAAAGCCCTTATGCGATTGATGCGCGGGGTACAGCGCTGGAGGCGTCTTCGGCGGAAAGAATTTACCTTTTCAGCCTTGTTACTGGTCAGGATACGTTTAAATTGGTTGCGACCCCCCAGGGCGGGCAAGCGCATGATCAGCTGTGCGGTGCTTTGAGTATAGACTCGCGTGGTGTTAAGCGATCGGCAGGTTCCGGTTCGCTGTCGGCATGTTGGTAACGTGTTTACCCGTCTAGGCCGAGCTTTTTTTGGCGGTAGCGCAGGCTGCGGAAGCTAATGCCCAACATCTTGGCCGTTGCTGTCTTGTTCCAGCGGCACTCCTCGAGAGCGGCACTGATCACCTCCCGTTCGATGGATTCCAGAAAAGCCTCAAGGTTGCCACGCGCTTTCTCGAGAGGTGGGTCGAGGCCGCGGTCCGTCTCCGGCACTTCGACGGATGTGCTATTGGTGCCGCGAGTCTTCTTGGAAAACACCAGTTTTTCTGCCGTTATGGTTTCTCCATCCGTCAACGCCAGTGTGCGTTCAAGAACATTTTCCAGTTCCCGTACGTTGCCTGGGAACGTATATTCCTGTAGAGCACCCAGCGCGGACGTGTCCAAGGATGCAGCGCTGTCACCGTGTCGCCTGCAAATACGTAGCAGTAGGGCTTTTGCCAATTCAGGGATATCTTCGGCACGTTCTCTCAAACTGGGTACTCTGACATCGATGACATTGATCCGATAAAACAGGTCCTGGCGGAAGCGACCGGCCTCTACTTCCATGGTCAGGTCTTTATGTGTGGCGCTGAGCAGGCGAATATCCGTACTGTGTTCCTCACTGGCACCCACCGGGCGAATAGTCTTTTCTTGTATCGCCCGCAATAGCTTTACCTGCATAGGGAGCGGCAGATCCGCCACTTCATCGAGAAACAGCGTGCCGCCGGATGCCGCTTGAAACAGTCCGCTTTTGTCCTGGTTCGCGCCGGTGAAACTGCCCTTGATATGTCCGAACAGTTCGCTCTCCATCAGTTCTGGTGGGATCGCGCCGCAGTTGACCGCAACGAAAGCTCCTGACGCTCTTGGCCCGTTATTGTGAATCAGACGTGCGACAACTTCCTTGCCGCTGCCCGACTCTCCGTGAATGTGCACAGGTGCCTGGCTGCGAGCGAGTTTTGAAATCTGTTGCCGCAGGGTTTTTATCGATTCGGTAGACCCGATGAGACCCTCGTCTACGGCGCTTTCAGTCTGGGTGGTATTGCTGTGCATTTGAAGGGCTGAGCTGACCAGTTTGCGCAGGTTATCAAGCGCTATCGGCTTGCTGACAAAGTCAAAAGCACCCGCTTTCAGAGCTGATATTGCCGTCTCTACGCTGCCGTGGGCAGTGATCATTGCTACCGGGATATGCGGCAGTTCCCGCTGCATATGCTCTACTAGGCTGATGCCACTACCATCGGGAAGTCGCATATCGGTGAGGCATAGGTCGGGTTCGAGTCGGGCAATCATTTCTCTGGCTTCCTTCAGGCTGGCCGCGCTGTGCGTTTGCAAGCCCATTCTGCTCAGGGTGATATCCAGTAGTTCCCGAATATCCGGTTCGTCATCTACAATTAAAACGCTTTGTCGCTTCATCTAAACCGCTCTTTGGTTCATTGAAATCCTGAAACAGCTCTCGCCATTGCGGTTGATCCGGTAGCTAATATCTGCGTTATTTATTTCGCAAAGTTCCTTGCACAGATACAGACCCATGCCGCTGCCCGACTCCATCGTTGTATAAAAAGGCTCAAATAGCTGTGTCTGATCGGCAGTAGGCACACCCTTGCCCTGATCGATAACGTCGATCTGGCATGCATGTAACGCTAAATCAAGTTCTACTTCAATGCGTGCTGTTTCCTTTTCTGTGGCCAGCTTGCTATGCCGCAAGGCGTTATCCAGTAGATTGGAGACTACGCGTGCGAGGTTCTCAGGGTCAAATTCCACCAGCAGTTCACGGTAGTCGCATTTCACGGTGACGTCTGCCGGGCGGCTCAGGGCGTCCAGATACTCGCCAACAAAACCTTTGAGCCATTGCGACACTGCAAGGCACTCCGGTTTTGGAGGCTCCCGACGCGAAATTTGCATGACACTCTCTACTGTGTCGTTCACGCGGCCGCAGTGGTGCAGGATTATTTCTGCCATGCGGCCATCTTCAGGCGTCAGGTCGGGTGACTCCGAAAGTAACTGGGCGGCGTGACTGATTGCGCCCAGTGGATTGCGGATCTCGTGGGCTATGCTGGCGGCTAGGCGGCCCAGGGAATTCAACTTCAGTGATTGGGCATACTGCGTAACAGGGGTATAGTCTTCAACGAAGATCAGCGTCTCCTGATTAGCATTGGTGTGCAATTCCCGGAAGTGTGCAATGACGGGCGGTGCGCCCTCCATTACCGTAATTGGTTTTGCTCGATGTATACCGGTATCTTTCCAGTGTTTGAATTGATCCGCCAACGCCGAGCTATAATCCTCCAGGTGCCTGCCTTGTTCCATTGACACTGGCCTATCCGGTGCTAACAGACCGGCGGCAGCTTTGTTCATGATGCGCACGATGGCGTCGTTGCTGACCAGCAAAATGCCGGTTTGCATGTGTTGTACAATTTGTTCATTGAGGCGCTGTAGGCTATAGAGGTCACTTGCCCGGTTGCGTGCCAGTTCCTCCGCGCGGCCTAAGCGGTTTGCGATGGGCTGTACCATCAATGACACGCCGAAGAAAAGCAGCCCGACAATGCCCGCAGGGAAGAAAGCACCGGTATCCACGTGTCCCTGCAAAATCAACCACGCGGTATTAAGCAGGATCGCCAGCACGCTGATGGCGGCAATGAGCGTTGCCAAACTGCGATTTGGCAGTAACACCGCACTGGCGGCGACCGTTACCACGAGCAGTACAGGCAGACCGCTGATCATACCGCCGCTGCTATCTGCCATGAGGGTTATAGCAACGATGTCCACAAGAAAAACCAGCAGCATGAGCCGTTGGCTTGCATTCACGCGGATCGATAGAGGGCCTACCAGGGGTACGCTGGATGCCAAGTAGGCCAAGGCGGTGGTGGTATACAGTGTGGGATTAAGTGTCCCTACGAGCTGCCGTGTATTGGGGCTGACCAGCATGATTAGCAATACGATGGATAGGAGAGAACGGTACCCGACGTAGACGCGAAATAGTGCGAGATTCTGATGACTTGCCGTGTAAGCGGCCGGTTCTGTCAATATGGCTGGACGATTCACCGCGATCAGCCCTACCTCCCCATGGTAATTATGCGGTTAGTGTAACAGGCATTGGGAAGCAAGTGATGCTATAGGAAGCTGGAAGTGTTGTCGTCACGAGGGGCTGGCGAAGAGCGACGCTTTTGCGGACAATAACGGCCCGACTCGCAACACCCCGAGTGCCGCATGACAACCTTGAATATCCTGATGGTACAGATGAACACCCGGGTGGGTGACTTTGAGGGGAATGCGCGGCAGGTGATTGACGCCGTGACGCGCGCTGAGTTGGCTCACGAAGCGCCAGTGGTGGCCATCAGACTGGTAGGCCCAGCCGTGGAAAGGGCAAACGAGGCTGCGTGCCGTGCCCTGCCCAGTGGCCACAGGCGC
>JABSPW010000184.1 GCA_013214285.1 Halioglobus sp.
ACCGGCAACAGTACGAGGGAGCACACAACCTACACGGGCGCTGGTCGCTTCCTGCCTATCAGCAGGTGGCCAGCCAGCTTGCTCTGGCTTTACAGTCCGGGCAGGTGTTAGAAGCGTCGCTTGTCTATGATGACTGGCGCGGTAAGTCGACGGAACGGCAGTTGCCCCTGCTATCGCCCTCGAATGGTGATTCGCTCTGGGTAGCCGCCGTCGACGCGGTGTCCTTGTCCTGTCGGTCCTGCCGTCCAGGTAAGACAGTCAGTCCCACCTCTCTTGCCGCGGACCCCGGCCTGCATTTTGGCATGAACACTAACTTTCTCGAGGTACAGCGCAGAACTAACGACGGTTGGCAAACGGTCCTGACCGATACGGATTGGTCAACCCGCTTTCGCTGGCGATTCGACGGTGGCGCTGCGGAGGTAACAATTGAGTGGGATATATCCGCCTCCACCGGGCCGGGAATATACCGGCTACGACATCTCGGTATTGTAGAACAAGGCAGGCCCTTTGTAGGCATCACGGAAAACTTTGCAATCCCGCCCAGGTGAGTAGGTTTGTGGGCACACGCTTAAAGAGCGTGTTGACCGTTGGTCTTGAGGCTGGCGTTAGGATGAGTGCCCTGGGGTAGCATTTCCCTTAAGGTAACTGGCGATATAGGCGTGGAATTCAGGTTCATTGGCACGTCGGTCTGCCTCGATTTGTCGCGCAATATTGCTTTCACGCATTTTCCGACCCCAGTCCTTCATCGCGGGAATTTCAGCGAGTATATCCCAGTCGAGCAGCTGGGAGCCGACGCCATGCACCACTGTATTGACATAGAGCACGTAGATATCTGCCAAGGAAAACGCCGTGCCGGCAATGTGCGGAGTAAAACGACACAGCTGTGTCAGCGCAGCGATTCCGCGACGCGTGATATGCCTAACCTCCGTTGCCAGGGCTTCGGGTGGCGGCTTATTCGAGAAGGCGTAGGCAATTAGTCGCCTGCTGGGCAGTTCTAGGTAGAGCTCAGAGACCTTTATTATTTGCCGTACTCTGGCTCGCTCCATCGCGGTCTTGGGATACAGTGGGTTTTTAGGATACGCTTCTTCCAGGTAGTCGCAGATAACGGTGGTTTCGGAAAGATGCTGTCCACTCTCGGTGGTGATCGCCGGAATCTTGCCCACCGGGCTGACAACGTGCCATGCCTGGCCACCGCTGTATACCAGGTTCTCCTGGAAGGCAATATCTTTGTAAAGGAGTACATGTTTGACGATATTGTAGTAATTGCTAGAGGCGAAACCGTGCAAGGTGATCATCTGCAAGCACTCCCAAGACTCAAGGCGGTCAAGATGTCAGGCTATAGTTGGGGGCAACATTGCCGACGTGCCAATCATCTGTGTTTGACTGCTGCCCCCGGGTGGTATTGTGCCTAGAATGGGCTCATGATGCGAATTGTTTCAAGTATGTGCTTACTGGTCACCGGGCTGATGCTGGGTTGGTGGCTGCATGGCTTCACTGATAAAGCGCAGTCTTTTCCGGTACAAAGCCTGTCCGATACGGCTCCCCCTTCAATCAGCGCTCGCGCCGAACAATCGACCATTATCGATTCGGGCATGTCGCCCTCAGTCTTGCCTGAGATGCCCATGCGACCCTCCGCGGCTCGAGAGTTCGAGCAACTGTTGCAACAAGGTGATTACGAACAATCCATTGCTTACTACGACGCCACGTTGGCGTTCGAAGAGCAGCATCAGGCAGTTCTGAAAGCAGTGCTTGAAAACTACCTCAGCGGCCGAGTGCAAGCCTGTGACGACGAGTCTTTCGTTGATTTGGTCGATCGGTGGCTGGGCGCTTACTATGCGGATATCGAGGTACTTCTGCTATTGGCGGAATACCAGAGTAACTGCAGTTCAGCAGAGGAGGCAGCGCGTACCCTGCAGATTGCGAGCACTTACGCGCTGCGTCCCGGGCAGCGCGATAAGGTGTCTGCGGCGGTATCGCGCCTTATCTTGGCAACGCAACAGCGCCTGTCCGGTAAGCAACAATGGGTCGATCTGTTAGGTTTTTACGAGTATCTTGATGTCGTTGACTTGGAGACACAGGTATCCCAGTTGCAGAGGGCTGTCTTGTACGCACGGACCGGTGAGGTCGAGCGCAGTCGAAAATTGTTGCTGGCTCTGCAAGAGATGGATGATGGATTGGATAGTGGCTGGACGGCAACGCTTAAGCGACAACTGGCTAGAGCCGTATCTGAGCCTGCCATGGATGATCAGGCGGTACAGGATGAAGTAGGCCTGACTCGTCGCGGCAATCATTATCTGGTGCCAGCGCTTCTCAATGGCGTTGACCGGATTGCGCTGATCATTGATACAGGCGCGTCCATGACAACGCTGTCAAGTGACAGTTTTCGTCGGATACGCAGCGCTGGGATGCGTTATCTAGGCACACAGCTGTTCAATACCCCCAACGGAATGACACAGGGAAAGGTTTATCGGGCCGAGTCCATACAAGTGGGTGAGCAGTTTTTGCACGATTTGCATATAGCGGTGCTCGATTTTGAGACATCAGCCGCCTTTGATGGCCTCCTGGGCATGAATGTGCTGCGCAACTATCGATTCAATATTGACCAGGATAGATACGTATTGCAGCTAGCCCCTCGTGGATAGCGGCATGCAAGCGATGCGATGTGACTCCATCGAGAATAGTTATGGGAATGCCCGCCTGGGAGACAAAGGCGTGACTACGTCAATAATCGCCGTTACGCTTACCCGCTGCTGACTTTTCGGTTTTGATGCTCGGGCTATGTCTCTGGAAGAACTTGTTTCAAATTATGGCTATATCGTTGTCATCGTGGGTACCTTCCTCGAAGGTGAGACGGTCGTGATTCTGGGAGGCATCTCTGCGCACCGCGGTTACCTCGAATTGCCATGGGTAATTGCATCGGCTGCCTTGGGTAGTTTTGTCGGGGACCAGGTGTATTTCTACCTGGGCAGAGCTAAGGGGCAGGAGTTTTTGGCAAAACGACCGCAGTGGCAGGCCAAGTCGGACAAGGTTCTATTGTTACTGGAGAAACACCAGACTCTGCTTATCATAGGATCGCGGTACATGTATGGGTTGAGAACCGTGACCCCCTTCCTCGTCGGCACAGCAAAAATATCGCCGCTTCGCTATTTCATTTTTGACGCAGTCGGCGTCCTGATTTGGTCGGTATTGGTGTCCTCATTGGCCTATGCCTTTGGTTATGCGTTGGAGGCTCTGGTCCCGCAAATAAAATACTACGAGAAAATGTTGTTGGTATTCATCGCGATGGGTGGGTTGATGGTCTGGCTGATCCGACGACGAGGCAAGAGGAATGGCCACGGTAATTGACCACGTAGTGGGTGTCGTTGTACCCGTCCTGTTGTGCATCGCGATTGGCTTTGGCCTAGCCAAACTGAAGCAGCCACTTGACAACAAGATGGTCACTGGTCTCATGGCAAACGTGGGTTACCCGACGCTGATACTGTCTCATCTACTGGCGCAGTCGGTGTATTTGAGTTCACTGGTGTGGCGCGAGGTGTATTCATCATTAATTGTCTTATGCCAGTATCTGCCTCTACCTACCTCTGGGTGGAGAAGTACCACCCGGATGAGGCGCCCGACGTGGCGGGATTAATAGTGATGACGACCTGTCTTACAGTTATCGTTCTGCCTTTGGCATTGACCTACTGGATCTAGGCGGTTCAGTGCATTCGATGTGCAAGATTCGCCATGATCCAGATGGTTCCACCGGCCATAATGGATAAGAGTAGAATGGAGAAAAGTATCAGCCACAGGTCTTCGCGTTTTTCCCGCGACAGGTTGATGTGTAGAAAGTAGTGAAACTGGACAACCACCTGCAAAAGCCCACAGACGCCGATGGCAATCAGTAATGTGAACCGGGGCAGTGCGCTCCAGGCGACCATGCCGAACGGTATCAGTGTTAGTAAGAGAGCGAGGGCAAAGCCCTTTAGGTAGTCTTGGAGCTCGCCAGCATAATCGAGTTTTTCCTGCATTACGCAAGCCCTCCGAGGTAGACGATAGAAAAAATACCGATCCAGATGATGTCGAGAAAGTGCCAGAAGAGACCCAGTCTAAGCAGCCGAATCTTCACCATCGGATGAGGTCCTAGGAAATGCAACTGTAGCAACATGATCACTATCCAAATGGATCCGGCGGTAACATGCAAACCATGCAATGGCACAAGGCCGAAAAACGCTGACAGGTGGCCCGAACGCGAGGGGACAGCACCTTTAGTGAACATGTCATGGAAGTCATTTAACTCCAGGCTCAAAAAGCCCAACCCAAGCAACAGTGTCACGACCAGCCAAAATTTTACCCTCGCAAGCGGCAGTTTGTGGCGCAGGGCGAGGCCTGCAAAGCCGAATGTCAGACTACTGCACAATAGCAACATAGTTTGCGCGAAGGCGCTCCCCAGATCGTAAACGTCTTTGGGTGAGGGGCCGCCAGCGTAGGACAATGGGTTTTGGGCGGTAAGGTAGAGCGCGAACATCAAACCGAAGATGATGAGGTCGCTCATCAGGAATACCCAGAAGCCAAACACCAGGGTTTCCGCCTTGTCATGGGCGTCAGTATGATGGTTGCCGAGGTTCAGCCCGGGGTGTGTCGCTGTACTGGCCCTCATGTGGCAGCCTCCAGCGCGGACAGGCCGTGGTTGAGGCTGCTGGTCTCCTCGGTGCGGCTGACCGCCTGTGCCTGTTTCACTTGGGCAAGCCATGCAGTGTGGTCGCGTTCGATTTGAGCCGCCGGAATCACTTTTTCTGAATCAAGTTTGAAACTCCTGATAATAAATACGATGGGCATAACGGCTATTGACAGCAGCGCAAGCCACCAGATGTACCAGACCAGACCGAGACTCAGGGTTGTGCAGGCGATGCAGAACACCATGCCGATGGACGTATTGGTTGGCATGGTGATGTCCTGGTATTGATTGGGTACAGGGTAGGCATCGCCGCGAGCCTTGGCCGCCGCGAAGTCGTCCCGATCTTTTACCTGCGGTATGACGGCAAAATTGTAGGGTGGTGGCGGTGCGGGTATGGACCATTCCAGCGTCCGCCCATTCCAGGGGTCGCCGACAGGCACTCTCGTGAGGGCGCGATCGCGTACGCTTACCCTGAACTGTAT